>JACNGK010000079.1:0-4102 GCA_014384145.1 Nitrososphaerota archaeon | reverse complement strand
GCATCAGAACTTGAACCAGTAGTGGCTAAACCATTTTCACCACAAAACGTTTCGGTTGTTCGAGAAACTGGCAGTATAGACATTGACAAATCATACATTGGTTCTTGTACGGGAGCAAAATATGAGGATTTATTGGCTGCCGCAAAAATTCTCAAGGGACGAAAAGTTAAGGTGAGAACTGAAGTTCTTCCAGCTACAATTTCAATTTACAAAAAGGCCACTGAAAATGGTTTGACACAGATCTTTATTGATGCTGGAGCAGTTGTAGGTCCTCCAACATGTGGTGCATGTTGTGGTGCGCAGATGGGTGTACTAGCAAAAGATGAAGTTTGTGTGAGTACAACTAATCGTAATTTTCCTGGTCGTATGGGGCATTTAGAATCAAAAGCCTATCTTGCATCACCATTAGTTGCAGCAGCTTCTGCAGTTACTGGCAAATTAACTGATCCAAGGGATTTGTAATGAAAGGAAAAGTCATCAAATATGAACAGGATAATATTGATACAGACGTGATTTTACCTGGGCCATATCTGAAACTACATGAACATTCTGAGCTAGCGGAACATGCAATGGAAGGAATGGATCCTGATTTTCATTCCAAAGTAAAAAATGCTAACATCATTGTTACTGGAAATAATTTTGGCTGTGGTTCTTCAAGGGAACATGCACCAATTGCCCTTAGCGCTAGTGGAATCGAAGCGGTATTAGCCCTATCCTTTGCAAGAATATTTTATAGGAATTCAGTAGATGGTGCATATCTATTACCTATTGAAATTGATGAAAAAACATATTCTAGTATTTCAGAAAATGACGAGTTAGAAATTGATACTAGTAAAAATGAAATCAAGAATATTACAAAAAATGAACTTTATTCCATGAAACCATTCCCAGATCTTATTAGCAAAATCATATCAGCTGGCGGTATTTTCAAATACAAACCATGAGTCAAACCTGTAGGATTGAGCGAGATGTCTGATATTACCTCTGAACTGTTGCAAAAATGGACTGGTGCTGTAAAGGGTGGTGATGCAAAACAGGTTATCAGCCTTTACCATGAGGATGGTATACTGCTGGGAACATTTTCTGGTAAGGAAAGAGTTGGGCATGGATTGATCCTTGAATATTTTGAGAATTTGTTAAAATCTCCCGTAGAAGTAAAGATTGTGTCAGAGCATCCTAATGTTTTCGAGTCGGTTGCAGTAAACTCTGGTCTTTACAACTTTGTAACAGAAGGTAAAACAATCAATGCAAGATTCTCGTTTGTCTATCAGAAAGGCAATGACGGATGGAAGATTGTTTCCCACCATTCTTCAGTAATGCCTGAAACTTGAAAATTTTCTAACGATATGATTTTTGTTTTCTTCTTCTAGCGCCAGGTCCACCAAATTTCTTTGGCTCCTTTCTTCTTGCGTCACCACTAATAAGATATTTATCAAATTCATCAATCTTCTTTCTAATGTCGCTTCTTTGAGATTTTGTAAATGGATGATCTTTAGGATCCCTTTTATTTTTAGTCCATCCTATTAGCGCTCGTGTTATTGCAGTGGCTGCAGCATATGATTGACCCATAAAACCGCCTCCGCTAACTCTAACTGAAATATCAATTTTATTTCTATTTTCTTCAGATATTCCAATTTCAAGCGGAACCAAAATCACTTCACGTGCCATCTCTGGTTCTACCATATCTATTGGTACATTGTTTACTCTAACTTTTCCCACCCCTTTTTTGATGAAGACATGAGCATTGGCAGTTTTTCTTGTCGCGAAATAAATCTCAGTTTTTACAACCATTAATGCCACCCAACATATCTACCAAGTTCTCCCACGCTCGTATACAACGCACTTGATTTTCTAATCTTTGTTTTTTCAAGCTGTATTTTTCCTAATGGTTTTACATCTTTTGGGACTCCAATATACACTCTAAGCCTACTAAGGGCTGCCTTACCTGACGGTTTATCCCTTGGTAACATTCCTCTTATCATCCTACTGATTATCGTATCAGGTTTACGTGGATGAAATGGGCCGTGTTTTGGATGTAAAATACTTGATATTTTTAGGAATTGTTTGTATTCACCAACGATATTTTTCTTTCTACCACTAATCATAATTTTTTCTGAGTTTACCACTGTGACCCTATTTCCTTCAAGTAGTAATTTTGCAACATTAGATGAAAGTCTTCCAGCAATATGATCTGTTGCATCTATCACTATTGGTCTGCTGGTTTTGTCAACAAGTTTCTCTTTTGGTTTAGCTGCAGGTTTTGGTTTAGCTGTAGGTTTTGGTTTAGCTGTAGGTTTTGGTTTAGCTGTAGGTTTTGGTTTAGCTGCAGGTTTTGGTTTAGCTGCAGGTTTTGGTTTAGCCAAAAATTATTACACCTTTTCCAGTTGGATATTTTTTAATCATATCAGAGTAAGTCACAATCTTTCCTCCATTTTGAATTATCTTTTTTGCCGCACTTGTAGATATTGAAAAGGAACATAGTGTAATTTTGTGAGATATGTTACCCGTTCCAAGCACTTTGCTAGGTACAAAAAGAACGTCGTTCTCTTTTGTGCCCGTGTTTATTCTTGTCAAGTTTACAACTCGCCTTGACGATGGTTTTAAAGCAAGATCTGCCAGCCTAGACCATATAGGCGCTTCATTTTTCTTTGAGGCTTGTTTAAGATCCTTGATCATGTGAAAAGCTATTTGGTTAACCAATAGATTAATGCGCTTTCTAACCCAAATATAACAGTATGACTATTATTCTTTCAAGTTAACAAGAATTTCTTTGAACTGTTCTAGTCTTTTAGAAAGTTCTTCAATTCCAGCTAGAATTATCTGCTTTGGTTCAAGAGAACCAGTAGTTTCAACAGTTAAAATATACTCATCTTCTTTGTCAGTATTTGTAAGTGCTGATATATTTGCTGAATTCCATTTGGCATGTTCCGTTCCCCTACCAAGTCGTGCATATGCTTCAAGTTTAATGCGTTGTCCAGGAGCTAAATATGCAATAGGGATTTGATTAGAAATTGGTTTTACAACTTGATCCTTTGATTCAAGTTCTGCAGATGTAACCATCATTGTATTTTCTGCAGCCTCTGAATCAAGAACTAACATCACTCTGGAATTCGATTCATCGAATCCATCAAGTTCTGTTTTGAGAGGAATCATACCCAATGTATGGGTTAGACCCTCATCTGGTAAAACAGACGTATTTGATATTATATCTACAGTATCTATGGCAAAAACTGGAACGCCATTAAGACAAATTCTTCTTAGTGCATTAGCATGATGTAGTGAAATGCCTTTAAGCTTGATGGAAATTTTGTTATCTTCTTTAGTAAGAATCTGGATAGAGGGCAAACTTACTAAAAAATTCTAAAATCCAAATAAAAATCTAGCTGGGATATCTATAGATTAATATCAATTCTGGTAGTAGCAGTACCATGTCAGACAAATTAACAGTCGTAAAATACACTTTTGAAGGCGAAAAATTTGAGATATTAGTTAAACCTGATCCAGCACTTGACTATAAACTTGGAAAAATAAAAGATATTAGTTCTGTTCTAGTTTCTGATGAAATATATCAGAATTCGGGTGAGGGTACAAGAGCATCGTCTGAAAAATTACAAAAAGCATTCAAAACAGAGGATGCCATGATTATCGCAGAAAAAATATTACAGAAGGGAGATCTTAATTTAACAACCGATCAGCGCCGCAAGATGACTGCAGAAAAACGAAAACAGTTAGTCACATTTATTGCAAAAAAATTTGTTGATCCGCGTTCTCATTTACCTCACCCACCTCTAAGAATTGAACAGGCTATGAATGATGCTCGCACAAGTATTGATCCTTTCAAAAGTGTTGAGGAACAAATCAAAGACATTGTGGAAGGTCTACGTTCTATCATTCCATTAAAATCAGAAAATCTTTTGTTAGAAATTTCTGTTCCTGCTCAATATGTAGCAAAGTCTTACTCTGTTCTAAAATCAATAGGCATCTTGAAAAAAGAAGATTGGCAGACAAATGGATCTTTGAAAGCGATACTAGAAATACCAGCCGCAGCAAGACCAAACATGATAGATAGATTAGGTGCAGTAACAAAAGGCACTGCCTTTGT
>JACNGK010000085.1:0-11273 GCA_014384145.1 Nitrososphaerota archaeon | reverse complement strand
CTGAGAAAGCAGATGCAAAACCAAAGGCTGATGCTCCTGCTGAGAAAGCAGAATAGAATATTTTAAAAAATTTAATCAGTTAGTATGATCTTAGAAGAAGATGAAATCTTAGAAGAATAGTTTCTTAAACTTCAACACTTGGACTTTCTGATTTTAGCTTTTCCCAGTCATCTAGAAATGCTTTCAAACCCTTGTCAGTCAATGTATGATTAAGCATCTTACCAAGAACCGCTGCTGGGACTGTAACAACATCAGCACCAATTTTTCCAGCATCAACTACGTGCTGTGGGTGTCTAATGCTTGCAACTAGAATTTGTGTTTTAAAGTCATAGTTTGCAAAAATCTGTTTAATTTCTTTAATCAGATCCATACCAGTGTGACCAATGTCATCTAGTCTTCCGATAAACGGACTAACATACTTTGCACCGGCTTTTGCAGCCAAAAGAGCTTGGTTTGGAGAAAATACAAGAGTAACATTGACTGGAATTCCTTCTGCAGTTAAACTCTTACAAGCTTTGAGTCCTTCACCAGTCATTGGACATTTAACTATAACATTGTCACCATACTTGCGAAGTCGTCTTCCCTCTTCCATCATTCCTTCATAATCAGTACTGACAACTTCAAGACTTACATCTCCCTTGATGATTCTTGAAATTTCTTCCATGGTTTTTTGTGGGTCACCGCCTTCTTTTGCTAGCAATGAAGGATTTGTTGTAATACCATCCACAAGTCCCATGTCGTTGTACATTCGTATAGCATCAAGATTAGCTGTGTCTAGGAAAATTTTCATGGTTTTTGACCTCTTACTTCCTTTACTGTTTTTGCTATATTAATAGATGTTATCCCATGTTTTTCAAATAACTGTGAAATTTCATTATCACGTGCTGATTCTCCAAACTTGTCTTGTGCTCCAATTCTTTTTATTGGAACAGGATAAGATTCCGAAACAACTTCTGCTACTCTAGAACCAAATCCCCCCATAACATTATGTTCTTCACAAGTTACAATTGATCCTGTTTCCCTAGCAGCTTTTTCTAAAAGTTCCTTGTCAATTGGTTTAACAGAAAAGCAATCAATAACCCTGCAAGATATTCCATCTTGCTTAAGCAAGTCAGCTGCGTCTAACGCAATCTTAACTGTAATCCCACACGCAGCTATTGTACAATCAGAACCATCCCGCAGTACAATTCCTTTTCCAATCTGAAATTCTTGTGAGTCATTGTGAATAATAGGAGTTTTTGATCTGGCCATTCTCATATAGAATGGTCCGTATTGTTGAGCAATTATCCAAGTGAGTTTTGAAACAGTGACCGAGTCAGATGGCACAAGCACTCTCATGTTGGGAATTGCTCGCATGATTGCAATATCCTCAATTTGTTGATGAGAACCTCCATCAGCTCCAACACTGAGACCGCCATGAGATACAACTAGTTTAACATTTAGACCCTTTTTGTCTCCAGGAGAGGGATATGCAATTGCATTTCTAATTTGATCAACGCATCGTCCTGGTAGAAATATAGCATATGTACTGGCAAATGCTGTCTTCCCAGAATATGCAAGCCCTGCAGCAACCGAAACAAGATTGGCCTCTGCTATTCCTACATTAAAAAATCTTTCAGGAAATTTTTTTCCAAAGTTTGCAGTCTTTAACGAGTCAGTGGTATCAGCACCTAGAACCACAATTTTTGGATCTTCTTCTCCAACCGCAACAAGTGATTTACTATATTCAGTCCTCATATCACCGAACTGTTCTGTACTCATTGAAACCCAATCTCCTTTGCAATCTGAACTAGCTTATCTTTTTTCTCTCCAACAACATGAAGATCAATCCAACTGTTAACGAGTTCTGTTCCACCAAGATCATGTGCTTTTTTAATCAGCAATCTTCTTCTGGACTCAAGAACCTGATTTCTAAATTCTTTAATGATCATTCTGACATCGTTTTGTCCAATGATTGCACTTCCTCCCACAAATGCTCGTGCACCATCCTCAAAACAAGCTCCTATATTTTCCAAATTAACTCCTCCATCAGCCTCAATGTATCCCTCAAATTTGTGCTCTCTAAGATCTTTAGCAATTCGCCTAGTTTTTTCATGGGTTGACTCTATGAATTTCTGACCAGACTTACCTGGAACCACAGACATGATAATTACTTGGTCTAGTAATTCTACAAATTTGTAACACCATTGTGGCAATTCTGTATCTGGATTGACTGCAAGTCCAATTCCGACTTGGTTTGAATTTAATATATCACATATTTCACCAAAGCTAGACTCATCACATACCTCAGCATGAACAGTAATGATATCACTCCCAGCGTCTATGTAATCATGAACATGTTTTACTGGTTCATTAATCATAAGATGAGCATCGAATGGAATTAGCGTTAACGGACGTAATTCTTTGATCTTTGTATGATCAAATGTTTTGTTAGGAACAAACTGACCATCCATAACATCCAGATGGATATAATCAGCTCTACCACCAGCGCATCGTTTAACTTCTTTGTCAAGATTTGACATATCACCAGCAATAATTGAAGGCGCTATCATAAACTGAGATTCTAACTCGTCTTCAATGATTGGAACCATCTCTGGTTTGGGAGCTTTACCATGCCATTGTGGATTATCTTCCATATGTTCTACTCCCTTACCCTTGATTGTTCTAGCAATGATAATTGATGGAATCCCCTTGGTTTGATTTGCTCTTCTTATAGCATCTGAAATCTGTTCAACTCTATGCCCATCAATTTCAATAACATTCCACCCAAAAGACCGCCACTTGTCTCCAGTCTTCCATCTGCTTGCATCTTTCCACATTTCTGACAAGTCGTTACCAAGCAACTCCTCATCAAGTGGCATGATTTTCTCTGTATAGGAATCTTGTTGTATGAAGTTTCTGTCAAGGAACACAGTCATGTTATCAATCTTGTATTTGGCAGCTGTCATTGCTGCCTCCCAAACTTGACCCTCATCAGACTCACCATCACCAATAACTGTGTAAATTCTGTGATCTTTACCATCAATTCTTGCAGCTAAAGCATTTCCAATAGAATATGATAATCCAATTCCTAAAGAACCACCACAAAACTCAACGCCGGGACACTTTAGGTCTGGATGACCCTGAAGTTTGCTACCAAATTTTCTCAGTGTTAAAACATCTTTAGGATCAAAGTAACCAGCTGTTGCCATGTTTGAGAAAAGACCTGGTGATGCATGTCCCTTTGAAAGTATGAGCTTATCACGCTCTTCCCAACTTGGGTTTTTTGGATCATATTTCAAATGCTTGTAAAATAAACAACCCAAAATTTCAGCCATAGAAAAGGATCCGCCAGGATGACCAGATCCTGCAGCTGATGTAGCTTGAATTACGAGCTTTCTAGCCTTGAGAACTTTTCTTTTAATCTGATAGTAATTTAGTCCCATTGATACATAGAATTAACAAATCACAATTATAATTGCATTGTATTGTGATAGACTAGGTTAAAATTATTATAATAATAAAATCTGAATAGAGTGCTATCATATGGATCTGAAAGAAATGACACCGCTTGTAATTTATGATAACGAGTGTTATCTTTGCGTACAGTTTGCTAAATTTGTAAACTTTTTGGCAAAAGGAAGATTGCATTTTGTTGGTCATTATACCGATTTTGGCAAACAAATCAGAGAAAGTGCCCTTGATTCTAATGCATTAGAGATGTTTTGGTTTATTGACAGTAATACTGCATATGGTGGTAGAGCTGCTCTCGGCCCATTATTTTCTGCAATCTTAAATATCAGCGGGAAAAATATTCAAAAAAAGATAGTTCAAGATTCTTGTGAACTTGGCTGCAAAAGTCCAAAGGCAGTTTTTTTTCGTTCCGCAAGTCTTCTAACTAATAGCAAAAAGATCAAAATATCAGAATAAAATTAATATCCTCTGGAATTTCTATCAGGCTTACCGACATTTGGATTTCTAAATCCATGCTTTTCCATCATATGATTTAGAAATCGTATGTCATCTGAAAGATGCTCACCACATACTGAACAGATTGGCATGATGTTCTTACATTCCATTGGACTATTTTAAGAGAGCTTAACTAATTTTTTTGAAAAGAACATCCCCACACCAATGGAAAAGAAGACTAACAATGGAATAAATCTATAAGGTAAAATTTCATAATGATAAGTGAACGTTACCAATATTGGACTTGCTATTATGGTTCCAAAAATTAGAATTAGAATAGAATCAGCATGTTTTAATTTATTTTTTGAAAGAAATATCAAACCAACAGTCACAGGCAACAGTGCCATTATAAAAAAAAGATCAAATCTTAATTGAGCGATGATTACCTGAAATCCTAAAATAAATTTACTATAATTCACGTCTATTATATCTGGATATATTGTATCGCCTACAAAAATTAGAGCAATAGCAGCAGATACTATTACAAAATATGAAATTAATATCGCAATTTTTGTTCTTCTAGATATTTGTGATCTATACGTAGTAAACAGTGTCATCAGGAAAAATGGTGCAACATATGCTTTAGTGTAAAATGCAAGTATGTAAAAAACAGGGGACAAAAACCATTTTTTTTCTATCATATATAATGAAATCAGAAAGAACAAGACCCAAAAATTTTCATAGACTGCAACAGTATCATATTTCAGAAACGTGTAACCTTGCAACAACACAATAACTGCAATAATTCCTGCAAACCGCTTTTGGCAAAACTGGACAGTAACTAAATAAGTAAAAACTACTACCAGTATACTAGCTATAAATGGTATAAGTTTGATGTTTTGGAATATGTCAAGCGACACATCAAGCAAAAACATCCTAACATATCTGTCGTTTTGTTCTTGGATGTAAACATCATCAGTTTGACCAAATGGCCAGATTTCTAATGCTGGTAATAGTACTTTGTTATAATCATTCCAGCTTTTACCCTCATCAAGGGAAAGTTCTGATGCTGATAATCCAATATACACGCATAAAATAACGGCTAGAGATATTATCGCTACCCTTTTTGATATTTCAAATGTACGAATTTTTTCAACTACGTCCTGTACCAACGATGGAATTTTTTTCTTATAATATGTAATACCAAAACCAAAGATTACAACATTACTTACAATAAGAAAAATTGATTGGTAGCCAAGCTCAAATGCGTCTAGGTTTTCTGTAAACATACCAAAAACTGATGAATATAACGCAGGAAAGATTACCGGGGTAAGAGTAAGTAATACTACTATAAGTGCAGCAAAAAAAACTACGTAAGAAACTTTCTGATGGTTTTCCAAATCACTCATTAATTAAAATAAAAATTTAAGCTAATTAAATTCATTTATCTACATGCAAATTTGATATTTTATGTGAAGAGATTTACAGTATGGTCGTTGAGCGCCGTCTTTATAGCACTGATTGCTTGTTCTATTCAATCAATATCTGCAGATCATGAATCAGATGAAGGAATTTTTAAAGACAAGAACGAAGTTAATCTTGTTATAACTCAGGATTCAGATTATCAAGTATACCTACTAACGATTCTTAGAAATGGAGATGGTCAACTGATCAATGTTACGGAAAATACAAAAACTGGAGCGCACATATCACATGAAATAGCTGATTATGTATTCGATACGTTAATGGGTGAAAAGGAAATTGTCACTATTGATAACATAAAGTATGAAAAAGTTCAGTACACATTTAGTCCTACTTTAGAACAAAGATGGATAGGAATGTACCCAATTTTTGAAGAAATTCCTATCAAAATCAAAGTGGAAGGAGGAAAGATTCTCAATGTTTACAAGGATCATTCGTTATGGAAAATACATTATTGCGCAGACTTTTCTAATATCGGGCATGATGGATTACAATGCATACCTATTTTTCAAGTCCTGATTCCAACTATAACACTGGAACCGAGCGATGTTATCACTCATCATTGGACTATTTTAAGAGAACTGAACTAAAATTTTTGTAAAATAAGATGCCAGCACTACCACTTCCCAACAGCTCTCGCACGTCAGTAACACGGTAGCGACATTGGGTTTGACTTCTAGGTTCGGAATGGGACTAGGTCGCACCCCAACGCTATGACCGGCTTATTTCGTTAAGAAATAATCTTCTCTATTAAGGTAACTATGCCTGATTAAAATAAACTTGATTGTTCTTTCTATCTTCTAATGAGATATAAATTAAAGATGAACAAAATGTACTCATGACTCATCGTGTTGCAGTATTAGATAAGGAATTATGTCAACCAAAAAAATGTGGTTTAGAATGTATCAAGTATTGTCCAGTAAACAAATCGGGAGCAGATTGCATTATACTGAATGAAGAAACAAAAAAAGCGCAGATTGATGAAGACATTTGCAACGGATGCGGTATTTGTGTTAAAGTTTGTCCTTTTGAAGCAATAACTATTGTTAATTTAGCTACAGAATTAGCTACTGACAAAATTCATCAGTACGGGCAGAACTCTTTTCGTTTGTACAAATTACCTACCCCAAAGAAAGGAGAAGTTATCGGATTATTGGGAAGAAATGGTATGGGAAAAAGCACGGTAATCAATATTTTATCAGGAAATTTGAAACCTAATCTGGGAAAATTTGATGAGCCACCAGAATGGGATGAAATTTTAAAATTTTACAGTGGAACAGAATTAAAATCACATTTTGAAAAGATCAAAGACGGTCAAATCAGCGCTTCTATAAAACCACAACAAGTTTACAATATAGCCAAAGTTTTTGACGGTACAGGCAAAGAACTGCTTGAAAAATATGATGAGAGAGGAGTCACTAACCAATTAATAAAAACGCTAGGCTTGGAAAATTCAGTAGATCAAAATGTAAAAGAACTTAGCGGGGGCGAATTACAGAGATTAGCAGTAGCTGTTACGTCAGTAAAGGATGCAGATTTCTACTTTTTTGATGAACCGTCATCGTATAATGATATATACCAACGCATGGGTGTTGCAAGAGTTATTCAAAGCCTAGCAAAGACTGGAAAGAGTGTAATGGTGGTTGAACATGATTTAACGTTGTTAGATTATGTAAGTGATTTAATTGAGGTACTCTACGGAGTTTCTTCTGCATATGGGATTGTATCTGGCGTATTGTCTACTAAGGTAGGAATTAACGTATTTCTTGATGGATATCTTCCAAGTGAGAACGTTAGATTTCGCGATAAAAAATTCTCCTTTGACGTTTCAACAACTACAGGACAATTTGCCGAAGGGAAAATTATAATAAAATATCCAATTCTTGAAAAAAAATATTCAAAGTTTGATGTAATTATAGATGCAGGGCAAGTACGCAAGGGAGAAGTTTTAGGAATTTTAGGTGCAAATGCACTTGGTAAAACTACTATGATGAAAATGATTGCTGGTGTAGAAAAACCAGATTCTGGCAGTGTAGATAAAAAACTCAAAATTGCTTACAAGCCACAATATCTTTCAAGTGATATTGATGTAGATGTTGTATCAGTACTAAACAAGGCAAATGAAGGATTAATTGAAGGAAGTCAAGAAGAAGAACAAATAGTTGATCCGTTAAAAATTAAAAAACTCTATAACAAGTCAATAAAAAATTTGTCTGGAGGAGAGCTCCAAAAGGTGTCAATTGTTACTTGTCTTCTCCAAAAAGCTGATCTGTACGCACTAGATGAACCATCTGCCTTTTTAGATGTTGAAGATAGAATAGCTGTTGCAAAATTCATTCAGAAGTTTACTAGGTCTTATGGAAAATCAGCTATGATTATTGATCATGATGTGCAGTTATTAGATCTGGTTTCTGATTCAATGGTTATTTTTGAAGGAACATCTGGTGTTAATGGCCATGCAACATCTCCCTTATCAAAGGTCGAAGGTATGAATAAATTCCTAAAATCTTTGGATGTCACTTTTAGAAGAGATGAAAAGAGCCGTAGACCACGAGTAAACAAAGAAAAGAGTAGGCTGGATAAGATACAAAAAGCAGAATCAAATTTCTATTATTAATGTCACGAATATTAAAAAAAATATTGGGTTCGTTGCTTACTGCAAAAGAATCTGATGAGCTCATTTCAGCCTTTGACCAAGTTGGCAATATCATAATAGTGAAAATACCTGATTCACTATTACAAAAGAAGAAGCTGATTGGTGAAACACTTTTAGAACAAGTGAAGAGTGCAAAATCTGTTTTTTATCAATCATCTTCTGTTGAGGGAGAATTTCGAACTAGAGATTTAGAAATTATAGCTGGGGATGATAAAACAGAAACTGAATACAAAGAATCTGGATGCAGGTTCATAGTAGATGTTAGAAAAGCATTCTTTTCTCCAAGATTATCGTCAGAACGAATGCGAATTTCTGAATTGGTAAATGATGGAGAGGTAATAGTTAACATGTTTGGAGGAATTGGAATGTTCTCAATCATTGCTGCAAAAAAGAAAAAATGTACTGTATACAACATTGATATCAATCCGGATGCCGCAAAATTTTGCCAAAAAAACATTACGATAAACAAACTCGCAGGAAACGTAATATCAATTCATGGCGATGTATCTGATGTAATAAGAAATGAATTAGAAAGCAAATCTGACAGAACACTCATGTTACTCCCTGAAAAATCAGATGAATTTCTAAACTTAGCCATTCTGACTGCCAAAAATAATGGCACTATTCATTACTATTCACATATTCATGCAGATAAAAAATCAGATGCAGCAAAATTATCAGAACAACATTATTTGGAGGTTGCACCTGTAAAATCTACAATACTAGGTTCCAAAATAGTTAGGCCAGTTGGTCCTAGATTCTATCAAACTGTGGTTGATATAAAAATAGAACAATAAGGTTAGTTATCATCATCTTGTATTATTGATGATGGAGAAGATTTTGTTGTAGCCATCATATATCCTATCCAAGAAATTACTCCAAGAATTCCTCCAACAATCATTAAAATGGATAATTGTAAAACAATTGGGCTCCATTCTGATAACATCAGAAGGTATGAGTATACAAAAAACGCAGATATTGCTAGAACAAATATCATAATACCCTGAGCTTTACGTCTTGACAATGAGTAAAAAATTAGTCTAGAGTTATTTATTTGAACCTAGTTGGCAAGATCAATAGCCATAACGTATGCATCTTCGCCATCACGATAATATGCTTTTAATTTTTGTGTTATAGAAAACCCCAATTTCTCATATAATCTCACAGCATCATTATTACTACATCTAACTTCCAAGTATAGTTCAGAACACTGTCTGATTTTCACGCCTGTAATACTCTCGTTTACTAGTGCACTACCTAACCCTTTACTCCTATGTTCATTCATAACTGCAATAGATACAACGTGACCTTTTTTCACGAAACCCAGTTTTTTAAAATTTGAAAATCCATGTTCCATCTTGCACATTATGTACCCAACTATTTTGCCAGAAATTTCAGCGACAACGAATGCCTCCGGCAATTCTTCAAGTAAGCTTTCATAAAAATAATCAGAATAATGTTCAGGAAGTGTTCTCAGATTAATTTCCATTACAGGTATAATATCACCAAGTTCACATCTCCTAAGAATACAATCTCCAATTTGTTTCAGTATTACCTGCACATTTGCAATGAAGGCGTGCAAATATTTAATTTTAGAGTAAAAAAGCAATTAATGGAATGTATGTATGTGATAAACTATGACTGATCTAACACAGGATGAAGTAGTTTCAAAAGTATCTTCAATTTTTGATGTCAAAGACATAATAATCAATACCAATGATATACGGCTTAAAATAGAAGATAAAGACTTCAAAAACAAATTCGTGGACCTAGCCAGACAACTAGAAGTTAGAAATTTTGTACCGCATCTTGAAAAATCTTTTGACGGAGTAGATATTGTTGTAACTAGATTACCTGAAACTAAAAGAAAATGGTTATCAAAATCCTGGGTGCCTAGAATTCTTTTTGCTGTAACCGTTACCATGGTATTGATTGATGGTTATTTTAGAACCGATTTTGTAAATTCTCTTGCCTTTATAGGAGATCCTTTTGAAATGTCAATTTTGTATGCGTTTTCACTTATTGGCATTTTGGGTGTTCATGAATCAGGACATCTCATTGCAGCCAAAAAACATAAAATCAGAACTACATGGCCATATTTTATTCCAGGAGTACCAGTGTTTGGCATTCCAACCTTTGGGGCACTAATTCAATCAAAAGGTCTTACAATCAATCGTGACATTTTGTTTGATGTAGCAATTGCTGGACCCATTGCAGGTTTAGTTATAGCAATTATCGTTTGCATTTTTGGGGCATATACATCACCAGAAATCAGCAACGAATTAGCTGATGAATTGTTTAAGGAATCACAACTCATGAAAATGAATATGCCAATACTCATGTCAATTTCCCTTGATGCTTTTGATAAGGGCGGAAAAGATGCACAAGTGGTTATGTCTCCTATAATGTTTGCCGCATGGCTAGGTTTTCTTATTACGTTTTTGAATTTACTGCCAGCATGGCAGCTAGATGGGGGACACATGGCAAGATCTCTTTTTGGAAAAAAATGGCATAAAATTGCTACATATGCCAGCATGGGAGTTCTTGCTCTTTTAGGCTACTGGTTTATGGCACTGTTTATCCTACTGTTGAGTTCAAGAAGTCAAGATGCAAGACCACTTGATGATATTTCTCCTCTAACTAAAAACAGGAAAAAAATGTTTATCGTTATTGCAATTCTTGGAGTTTTGTGTGCACCATTGCCGTCAGGAATTTTGCCTTAAAAGAGTGCGAGCCCCGTCAGAGATGACTTCAACTTTTTGGTTCTGACCCTGATTTTTTAACACATAATCCATTACTTGTTTAATTCCATCAAATGGTATCATGTTTAGTTTTTTTGTATAATGTGTTGGCAGTATAGATAATAAACCAAGTTGAAATTTCTTTTGAATTTCAGCAATGTATAGAAGATTTTCCATACCATCTATATATTGAGAAGGTTTTTTCAAACGATCCATATCCATTCTACCATCTATGAAACTTTGAATTCCATCTGAACCAATACCAAGTTTACATTCTGCTAGCAAAATGGCAAAACCATCATTCTTTACTGCGTTTGAGCAGTTCCACAATGATGACAAGGATTTGCTTAATGTGTTGTTACTGGACTCCTTTCCAGTGCTTATTATCATAGTTTTGTGTTTTCCAATATCTTTTGTTCCATTGGTTCCAAATGATTTTGATATGGAAGATGTAGATGATGGGTGTCCTACAGATAAATCACATATGCCACTTGAATTTGCAATGA
>JACNGK010000043.1:10285-11578 GCA_014384145.1 Nitrososphaerota archaeon | reverse complement strand
GAAAAAACTGCCGGAGAGAGTATGAAAAGTATCACTCGGCAAACTATGCATCACGTGTGCTGGGATACAACGAGCGCACAGTAGAGACCTACTACAAGGAGTTCTACCGGCAGGAACCTGAAGAAACCAACCTGGGTTTTATACAAATACAAAGATCAGTCAAAAACAGAGTGTTATCTAGGATGGATTGGATTTTAGACAAACTTGAAGAACAGCTTGACCGTATATCTAAGCAGCTAAGGAAGGATGACGATGCTGTAGACAAGCCAAAGTATGAGGCATCGAAGACAAAAGTTTTGAAAACAATCTCAGACATATTGCAACAAAAAGCCAGCATAGAGATAACACCAACGCTGGATATCTCTCTTGAAAAATACATTTATGAAAAGTATGGAATGAGTAAAAGAACAAACCATCCATAGTTTGTATTACTCTGGTATTACTCGAGTAATACTGTAGTAATATTTACAAATTTTTTACTTATATGCGATGTTGCAGCTTTTTATATTAAATGGCTAAGATGACCGAGAACACAAAGGACCTGGTAACAAACTGCATCATCAGAAGGCTATCAACCAGGGAGGCACTGGGCTACCTGAAGAGGTGCAAGGTGAACGTAAGCGAGCGCACATACAGGCGATACAAGAAGGAGATTCTAAAGCAGCAGAACATGCTAGAAAGTTACGCGTGGAACAACGTCCAGATTGAGCAGGTAAGAAAGATAGAGACGAAGAAAAGCATCCTACATCACTGCTGGGACCTATTCGAGAAGGCGGAAAAGATTACAGAAAAGCTCTCGCTCCTAAAGACAATAGAAAAGATCTCAGACGAGCTTCCAAAAATTGTATGGTATGCCAATACATATGGAAGCATGATTGAAGATATAGAGCAACGTAGAAAGGAAGAAAAGGAAAAAGAGGAGAGAGAAAAAGCATATCTTGAAAATTTAGGTGAAGAGCCTGACGAAGACGAATCGTAAATCGGACAATTTCTAGGAATAAAATGACCGGAAAGTGGTCAGTTTTTCGAGTCTGCAACCATCTTCACAAACTGCTTGTGCAATGAAACATCACGAGTCAGTTCAGGATGGAAGGATGTTGCAAGTATGTTGCCCTGCTTTACAGCTATAATCTTCTCGTTAAATTTTCCCAGGGTTTCCACGCCAGAACCAGTTTTCACTACAGCTGGTGCGCGAATAAACACGCCCTGAAATGATGGTATCTCCATTGCATCCAAGGAAACTTCTGCCTCAAAGGAATCTTTCTGCCTGCCAAATGAATTGCGCTCAATCTC
>JACNGK010000043.1:0-9998 GCA_014384145.1 Nitrososphaerota archaeon | reverse complement strand
ACCTGGCTGACAGAGCCGTCAATGCCTAGGTCATTCATCGCCATCATTGTTGACATAAAATTTTCAGCAACATCACCCTGTAGGGCTAAAATGCCAATGTCAAGTTCACTCATGCAGAACCGCCACGATCTTGCATTCTAAGTTCAAGGTTCTTTACATCTAGTCCAAGTATGGACTGTTTTTCATTAATCATTTTCTGTGCTTCCTTTACTGCATCCGCATCTTCCCAGAATGTTGTAGCAAGAACAGTTGCTCTTGCTCTCTCCATTGCATCTTCAGCTTTGAAGATTCCAGAACCAACAAAAATTCCGTCACAACCAAGTGACATTAGATATGCTGCGTCAGCTGGAGTTGCAATTCCACCTGCTGCAAAGTTCACAACTGGCAGACGACCAATCTTTGCTGTCTCTTCAACCAGGTCGAAAGAAACTTTGAATTCTCTGGCAATGCTGACCAATCCTTGCTTGTCACCAGAGTCATAAATTGATTTTATAGTTCTAAGTTCGTCATTTACTTTTTTGATATGTAAAACTGCTTCAGCAACATTTCCCGTACCAGGTTCGCCCTTTGTTCTAATCATTGCGGCGCCCTCTTCTATTCGTCTTAGTGCTTCAGCTAATGATCTTGCGCCGTTTACAAATGGCGTTGTGAAATCCCATTTCCAAATGTGATGGTTCTCGTCTGCGGGTGTTAGAACTTCTGACTCATCTACCATGTCCACGTTTGCTTCAGCTAAAACTTTTGCTTCATAGACATGACCTATTCTACATTTTGCCATGACAGGAATTGTGACACTATCCATAATTTCTTGAATTACTCTCAGACTTGCAGTTCTTGCAACACCGCCAGCCTTTCTAACGTCTGATGGAAGTTTATCCAACACCATTACGGAAACTGCGCCAGCCTCCTCAGCAATCTGAGCTTGCTCTACTGTTGTAACATCCATCACAACTCCGTTCTTCAGCATATGAGCAAAGCCACGCTTCGAGGTAGAAGTTCCCTTGGTGACGTCAATAGAGTCTACACTTTCAGATTTGACTCCTTTAGCTTTTGGCAAGTCGCCGGAAAGTGGTATCATAGGTTAAAATCACTCTCAGACTATTTATTCTCTTATTCCGTCGATAATGCCTACCAGTTCATCTTCAACTGCTGTTACAATTGGCGGAATGAACTTTTCAGTGGCGTCTTGGTCTGGCCAGAAGATCTGAGTCTTTGCACCGTTTAATGTAATTTTTACTGTAAATTTGGTATAACTTTCAATGTCATCCTTGATTGGGAATGATTCTTTTGGTATTGACATAAAGCCAGTCTCCTTAATCATCGCAGTAAGCTTCTGCAACTGTTCATTACTGATTGAACTTTTGATTAGGGACTGATTTACTCCATCCTTGACCTCAGTATACTGAACAGAACCATCATTATCTATAATCAAAACTTGCGTCATATCTGCTACCGATTTCTCTGTAACTCCAAATGACACTACTCTCAAATCATGTTTGGTAAACTCGATCTGTATTTTGTCATTAGGATTAATTGCTGACATAGGAATTTCTTCCATGGTAAGCATCGGTATGACGATAAGTATTGCCAAAATTATAGGAATGGCGACTCCAACTAAAACAATAGGCTTTACCATTTTCATAAAAGCTACATTTTCGCAAATAAATCTTGGTAAAATAACTTAAAATTCAAGCCAGCCAAGTTCAATTTGTGGGGTCGTAGCCTAGCCTGGTAGGGCGACAGTGACTACGAAGTTCACCGCTAAGGGCTCCAGAGGTTAAAGTTCAAACTCTGATGAAAAGATGATGTGAGTTTGGAGCTGCGAAGTAACCCGTAGGTCGTCGGTTCGATTCCGATCGGCCCCACGTTAATTTTGATTTTTTCTTAGAAAGTTCATCGCAGAGCCAGCTTTGAACCATTCTAGCTGCAGGTCATTATAGGAATGGTTTAGCATGATTTTCTCAGATGTCTTATCTGCATGCAGTATGTTACACTCGACAGATTTTCCAGGAGCAAGTCCATCCAGTTGGCTGATGCTGATCTGATCATCTTCATGAATTTTCTCATAATCCTCTGGATTATCAAATGTTAATGCAAGTATTCCCTGCTTCTTGAGGTTTGTTTCATGAATTCGCGCAAAGCTTTTTGCAATTACAGCAGTGCATCCCAAAAAGCGTGGCGTCATTGCTGCATGCTCACGGCTGCTTCCCTCCCCATAGTTGTTATCACCAACTATGATCCAGAAGATATTCTGCTTCTTGTATTGCCTTGCAATCTGCGCACAACCTTCAATCTCATTGCTAAGCATGTTTTTGGCTTGGCCTACTTGATCATTGAATGCATTGACAGCTCCCAACAACAGATTGTCACTTAACTTATCCAAGTGTCCTCTAAGCCTTAACCATGGACCGGCAGGTGAGATGTGGTCTGTGGTGCATTTTCCTTTTGCTTTAATCATCACACGTAATTCATTCAAGTCCTTGCCATCCCATGCACCAAATGGTTCAAGCTTTTGCAGTCTTTCACTATTAGGATCAATCAGTACCTGGATAGCGTCAGGGTTTTCTGATGGAGATAGGTAAACATCCTCAGCGTCTACAAACCCATTATCAGGAACGTCTGGTGCACTTTCCGGTGCAGCAAGCTTGAATGCCTTTCCATCAGAACCAGTGAGAGAATCGTCTAACGGATTAAAAGAAAGATTTCCGCCCAAGGCTAGTGCAATTACCAATTCAGGGCTTGCAATGAAGTTCATTGTTTCCCTCTTACCGTCGTTCCTGCCTGGAAAGTTACGGTTGTATGATGTTACTATGGTGTTTTGTTCTCCTTTCTTAAGTTCTGGTCTAGACCACTGTCCAATGCAAGGACCACAAGCATTTGCAAGAACTGTAGCACCAATTGATTTCAGCAAGTCAATCTGACCGTCTCTTTCTATGGTAGCTCTAATCTGTTCTGAGCCAGGAGTTACAAGCAATGGAATTTTTGCTTTGATTCCCTTTGATTGTGCTTGCTTTGCGAGACTTGCTGCTCTTGACATATCCTCATACGAAGAGTTTGTACAGCTTCCAATCAATGCAACGGAAATGCTGTCAAGATAGTTGTTGTTCTTTACATCTTCAGCCAGTTTTGATATTGGTCTAGCAAGATCCGGAGTGTGTGGACCAACCACATGTGGTTCAAGTTTTGAGAGATCAATCTCTATAATTTTATCAAAATATTTACCAGGATCATTTTCAATTTCCGAGTCACCAACAAGATGTTCCTTGTACTTGTTTGCAAGTTCTGCAATATCCTCTCTGCCAGTTGATTTTAGGTAAAGCTCCATTCTTTCGTCATATGGAAAGATTGAACATGTAGCACCAATCTCTGCTCCCATGTTAGTGATTGTAGCCTTGCCTGTACAGCTAATAGATTTGGTACCAGGACCAAAATATTCTATTATGGAATTGGTGCCGCCGGAAACTGAGAGCTCTCCCGCAACATACAGTATGACATCTTTTGCTGCTGTCCAGCCGTTCATCTCTCCTTTGAGATAAACACCAATGCGCCTTGGATATAGAATCTCCCATGGCATACCAGCCATCGTTTCCGCTGCATCCACACCGCCAACACCAATAGCCAACATTCCAAGTCCGCCTGCGTTTGGTGTGTGAGAGTCCGTACCAATCATCAGACCGCCAGGAAACGCATAGTTTTCTAAAATTACTTGATGAATAATTCCTGCGCCAGGTTTCCAAAATCCCACGCCATATTTACTTGCAGATGATTCCAAAAATTTGTAGACCTCGTTGTTTTCATAAATTGCTAGCTTGGTGTCTGACTTTCCTTCCGTCCTGGCCTGGATCAGGTGGTCACAGTGGACGGTTGTAGGTAGAGCCGCAGTACTTAGTCCAGTTTGCATAAACTGAAGCATAACCATTTGGCCGGTAACGTCCTGAAGTGCAACCCTATCTGGTTGTAAGAACACATAACTTCCATCGCTGTCTAAATTTTTTTCAAGAAAACTTTCTTCCAGATGTCCCGCAAGAATTTTTTCTGTTAAAGTTAGAGACCTACTTACTGTCTTCCTGTATGCGGCAATATTTTTTTCTAATTTCGAGTATACACTTTCAACCATTTCTGCTGTAGTGTTAATTTCAATTTTTTCCAATAATTTTCAATGGAATTTTTTATTTATAAACCGAATTAACACGTTTTTGGTGTTTTCGTATACAATTATAAGAGAAAAACGCTATTTTGAATGAGTGCTACGAGTAATTTTTTCGTGTTGTTTTATTGAGGGTTATAATTGGTAAAGAAGGGCTTTCCTAACTTTGGAATAACGCAATCTGGTGCGTTTGTAGCCGCTTTAAAAAATTATAATTTGCCTGATTTTGTATTGTCATTGGTTGCTAAAGATTGCAATTCAGATTTACTGGAACGGGGAAGAATTGATGATAGACTTTCTAGTATGAATGACGCGGCTCTTGAATTGCTACATAGGGTCTTCATTGACTGCGAAGAAGATACAGAAGGTAAACATGCACAGTATAGATTTTTTGCATATGTATCCAGCATGTACCATAAGTGTGAGATGTTGATCAACGAATCAATACCTGGAAAATCTGGGAAAAAACACAAGATTCCAATAGCTGTCAAAAATAACGGTATGTACATTGCTGTTGGCTTCAACAAGCCAACCGGTCATGCTGTTTCAAAGAAGGACATCAAAAAATTCTATGATATTGTGAATGATGTCAAAAATGGCGACCATGGAACCCTGTTAGTAGATGCTGTTTTTGGCTCATCGGCAGGATTCAAGGGAGAAGCCTTGGTAGAATTAGAAAACTTGAGCAAGCTGAGAGAAGATGATCCTGAAGAGAAATTGAACTTTAAGACTGCCAATTTTGAAAATAGAATTTATTCTGTTACAAAATGCTAAACTAGATTAACTTTTTTTCGTAAACATTGTCGTGTCTAAAGTAAGAAATGATGGTTTTTTGGAAGTTAGTTCAAAATCTTCTCCATACTGCTCAAATGGAATAGCATCAAAGAGATGTTGTTGCCAAGTATCATGAACATCTTCTATGTATCTTTTGTATCTAGATTGTCGTAGTAGCTCATGTGCAATTTCATGCGAAACAGCGGTACAATTTTTTTCAGCTAAAAATAATGTATCCGTTTGACTTTTTGGTTTTTCCCATCTAATCATACCAAAATTTTCAGCATAATATCCTTCACATGTACAATCAGTCCACAATGGTCTAAAGTGACATAAATAGAAATGGTAAATATTATTCCCACGTTCTGCATGATCCTTTAACAGCGAATGAGTATCTAATCTTTGAAGTATTATCCTTGGTTTGGTAATCATTTCGTCGCACTGTATTTCAACGTCCATGGAAAATTTTGTTTTAATCCATGACTTGAAAAATTTGGCCATCTTTTTGACATACTCAAACTCTGCGTCACGCAGACCCAGTTCCTTATCCTTTATCACAAAAATAAAGTGTAGCAGCATGTCGATAAGATGAGATGTTTACGCTTGACCTTCGATGCCCATAAGTGTGAGAGTGGATCTAATCTGATCAATCTTGCGTATCTTCCAGGTTATAGTCTCACGCAAGTTCTCAACTGTTGCTGACTCTATCTTTGCCAAGATATCATAAGCACCAAAAGTACCATGGACTTCTGCAACGCCATCCAGACTCTTTAATTGTTGTATGATGGATTCTTCAGAACCTAATTCACAGTTTATCAAAACGTAAGCTGTTGCCATGCAATGTTTACTAACTTGAGATATATCAATGAAACGATAATTTTCACTGTGACATCTTGATTATTTTGTCCCAGATATTCTTAGGTACTGGCATTACTGACAATCTTCCAATTCGCAAAAGTTCCCAGTCCTTGAATGATTTTTCTTTCTTCATCTGCTCTAATGTTACAGGTTTTTTCAGTCGCTTTTTGAACTTTACATCTACAACGATGAACCTTTCGTTATCCTCTTTGGGATTTGGATATGGATTAGAGGTTACGGTCATGATACCCACCGCTTGGCGCTCATCCCCAGTGTGGTAGTACAATATCTGATCACCTTTTTTCATGCTTCTCATGTGCTTCAGAGCTAAATTGTTATGCACGCCGTCCCAGGTTGTTGTTTTCTCTTTCTGCAGGACTGACAAGCTGTATCCCCTTGGTCCGCTGGGCTCTTGCTTTGCAAGCCAATAGTTTGCCATCTGTTTGCTCATACAATTACTGGATTTAGATTTTTGCCAAAAGAATGTTCCCCGGTTCTGACTCACAAAGAGTCATTGGTATTAGCCATACCCTCCTCTTTGCTCTGAAACCGGGGAATGCCCATGTAACACACCTGGGTGAATTAGAAATCATGTGAATCATGACGATCTATATCATCCTAATCCGTCTGTGTGCATGCTCTCGTAATTGGGCAAGATAGATTAGAACTAATCAAATATTAATCCAGATAGCTTTATCTCAAAGCCAACTACCTTTGTTCTTATCCTGAAATTTTCAAGAACCTTGGAATCCAGTTCGCCAATATAGCCTACTGTCTTTTTGTTAACAACAATTTCTGCAACTCTGCCTTGAGAAAAAAGCACATGATTTGGGAGTGTTTTCGTTTCACATTTTATGTTAAAACCAATTCGCAAGAGTGACTGCAAGACAGCCTTCATCTCTGAAAAGTGTGTTTCTTCCGAGGCGGTGACACATGCAAGGCTTGATGTTTCCTTGATTGGAGCACCCTTCGAAAAAACTATTCCTGATTCGAAAAATTTTTGTGGGTATGTTTCGTGTATGTTTTTTGACAGATTCTCCAACAGCCCTGGTAGGATCGAGTCTCTAAGTATAGTATGTTCCTGGCTCTTCGAGCTTGTGACAGAAATCATTTGTGACGAGTCCCTATTTGCCATTTCGTACAAAATTTGCTCGCTTGTTAGTGTGGAGTTTAGTGTTTCCATAAATCCAAAGCCAGTCATCAGCCTGCTAATCGAGTCAAGTTTCTCAGATGTCATATTTTTCTCGCCAATATGTACAGATGTGGGCCATGCTGGCTTCAGGTTGTCAATTCCATAACCCAATGCGACCTCTTCAACAATGTCCATGCCTCCAAAAATATCAAACCTATACCTTGGAATTGTGCATTGTATTTTTTTTCCTTTCATGACTGCATCCAACCTGCATTTTTTAAGACATGATAGAAGCATAGACCCGGAAATATTCAATCCAAGAATTTTATTCACAGGATCAGTATCAAATATGATGGATCTTGATGCAAAGTTTGGTGTCGAGTTTTTTGAGCCAGAAACTTTCAGCTGTGAAAATTGAAATCCTGCGCCTTGAAGAATTGTAACAACAACTGACAGCATGTCCTCAGCTGACTGCTTGTCTATGCCAGTGACTTCTACTAGAAGGTTTTTGGTTTTTGTTGTTACCGTTGTCAACGCAGCGTTGATGATTGGGGGAAAGGATACAGTCTGTCCATTTGCATCAGTAATTATGGGAACCTTGGCAGCTTGTCCAAGGATTGAGCCATAATCCCTTCCAACTTCTGAATCCTGAAGAATTTCTGATATCGAGCTTTCTTTGGTAGAGTTTAACGGAACAAACCTGTAGTCGCGAGAGGTTGTTGTATACTTGAGTGGGAATGATATTCTGTCTATGTCATGAACGCCAATCGATGACTTTTTCCGTTTCCTGCCTAGTCCAAAATGCAGGTCTTCCTGCATGTTGATAAGCTGTTTAACTGATTCATTGTCAAGTGAACCATTTCTTGCAATTATTCCAGTAACAAATGGTCTAACCTTGCTTGTCGAACTATCAACCTTGATTTCATAATTGCCTTGTTTTTTTACATCAAGTTTCAATATTCCCTTACTAATTCCTAAAATTCCCTGCAGTCCCAATGCAATGCCAAAATCGGTAGAATAATCCGGGCGGTTCGGACTATATTCAACTCTTACAATATTGCCATCCAATGATTCTATGTCAAGACCAAGAAACGGCAGACTGTCAAGTATCTGCTTTTTGTTCGCTTTCTTTCCCACAAGATTCTGAAGTCTGCTAAGACTTAGCTCAACTACTGGCATTTTGAAGCAGTCCTCAACCAACTCAGATTGTTATTGTAAAACTCCCTTACATCGTCTAATCCAAATTTCAGCATGGCAATCCTTTCAATGCCACCACCCCAAGCCAGTACCGGTTTTGTAATTCCCAACGGCTTTGTAACTTCTGGTCTAAATATTCCCATACCAAATAGTTCAATCCACTTCCCAAGTCTTTCATTGTAAACCATGGATTGTAGAGAAGGTTCAGTATAAGGAAAGAATGTAGGCCAAAACTTTACTTTAGTTAGACCAATTTTGCGGTAAAATTCCTTTTGTATCCCCATCAAGTCTCGTAATGTTATGTGTTTTCCCACAACGATGCCTTCAACCTGATTAAACTCAACTAAATGCTTGTAACTTACTTTTTCATTACGAAAAACCCGTCCCAATGAAAATATTCTTGCCTCGTCCGGTTTTTTGTCTGCAAGATATTTTATGGTAACACAAGTAGTATGTGTTCGCAAGACCATTTTTTTTGCTTCCTGTATATCCCAATAGTATCTCCATCCCTTTTTGTGTGCGTTTGATACATTCTTGATTTGGGTTGGTGTTGCAAGCTGCTTTGCATTTAGACCCTTGAGATAAAACGTGTCTTGTAGCTCCCGAGCTGGGTGATCCTGTGGTGTAAACAACGCGTCAAAGTTCCAGAAACTTGACTGTGACAAATCTCCAATAATTTCCGTAAATCCCAAGTGAGCAAAAGTTTCCCTAACTTCATTTATTGCGTCCTTTAGTGGATGTATCCTTGCGGCATGTACATGAGGTACGTCTGCCTCAACGTCTATTGCCCCACTATCTAATTTTTCAAGGTCAATCTTTTTGCCAGTTTCAGAAAGAGAGACTGTTTTTGTTTTTTCCTCGTGTGCAATAATAAAGTCAGGTCTTTCCATTAGAGATTTCAGTGGTTCAGCTAAAGGCGTGTTATCAAATTCTGTAGGAACAATAGTTTTTTCGCCTAATTTTGAAATTATCAGGTCCAAATCATTAGGAACATCTGCGTCCGGATCTTTTAACGAAATTTTTGATCCTGTACCTGTTTTTTCTATGTTAATCCAGTCATTCTTTTTTGCATGTGCAATCGCCGCGTTAAAGTCAAATCCCTGCAAACTGCTTCGAATTTCATCAAATGTTTTTGGACCGTCCTTAACAAGATTTACAAGTCTTCGTTCAGGCAAACCATTTTTCAGGGCGTCTAGACCATTTTTCCCAAGGCTTAATGAAATGTTAACAGACTCACTTACATCTGCAAGTTTTTTCTGACGAAGCCATTCTACACCACGCCTAATTTGATCCATTGAGAGCTTAGTTTCTTGGGATATCTTCTCCTCGGCTAAATTTGGATCTGATTGCAAAACCTTGATAATTTGTTTTTCAATGTCATGCAGAACATGAGACAATAGTTCATCGTTCCAAAAAGACTTAATTAAATTAGCTAGGACAATTGTTACGGTTTTTTTGATTAGAAAGTGGTTAAAATAATGGAATAAGACTTTTTAACATTAAATCAAAGTCAACCTTGAATGCCAGCGGATGATTTTGTTGTCACACCTTGGAATGTTGAGGGTGACATTGATTATGACAAACTGATCAAAAGATTTGGAACGCAAAAAATTACTCCAGAACTTTTATCAAAAATTGAAAAATTTACCAACGAGTCACATTTCATGCTAAGAAGGGGGATTTTTTTCTCACACAGAGATTTGAACAGGCTTTTGGATGATTATGAGAAAGGCAAGAAATTCTTTCTATACACAGGCAGAGGTCCTTCTGGTCATACTCATATCGGTCACCTAGTTCCATGGGTTTTTGCAAAATGGCTTCAAGATAAGTTTGGAGTGAAAATGTACTTCCAGCTTACAGATGACGAAAAATTCTGGGCAAAAAAAGACA
>JACNGK010000092.1:0-11886 GCA_014384145.1 Nitrososphaerota archaeon | reverse complement strand
TCTAAGACCGAACCATCGAAAGGGATGAGGTCCGGGAGGGAGCAATCCTAAGGTCGAACATTCACGCTTCCTCGTCAACGTGGCGGATCTTGTATGCCTTGAAATGGGGTTATCGATCTAGTCTAGAACCAGCAGAGCTACTACCGTATTTTATCTTAACAAATTTTAATACAAAACATCAAATGTTGAAAATTCATTTTTAAATTCTTCATTACTCACTTCAATATCATCCACACGTGAATTTGCAGGACCGATACGTGTCCATTCAATAACTGAATTGATAGATTTACTATCACCTTCAAGTACTGCTTCCACACGTCTATCTTTTAGATTTCTAACCCAACCTGATACATTGTTCTTTTTAGCAACAACTTTTAGAGCCTGTCTAAAAAAAACTCCTTGTACTTTACCACTAACCAAAACGCGTATACGTTGTTGTTTCATATATATACAAAAATAAAGATGCTAATCAGTTTTAATAAAATAAGATTATTTCTTTCTTTCCTTAATTCTTGCTCTTCCAGTTTTTCTAGCTGCAATACTTCCAACCTTTGCTCCTGGTGGTGCATCACGTGAAACAGTTGAGCTCTGACCAACATGCTGGTGTCTGCCTCCACCATGTGGATGATTATATGCCCCTTGAGCTACACCTCTAACAATTGGATACTTTTGTCCTTTGGATCTAAATCGTCTCCATGCTACTCCAGCACGCATCAATGGTCTATCGCCAACACCACCACCAGACAAAGTTCCTATCATTGCCCTATTTTTTGGATTGAGAGTGGTAAATTTTCCAGAACGAAGTTTTATTGTAACACCCTTATCTTCATGTGAAAACACTGTAGCACTTGTACCAGCAGATTTCATAAAAGAACCACCATCCCCAAATTGTTTTTCTACATTGCATACAATTGTACCGTCAGGAATATTCTGAATGCTTATTACATTACCGTCAGCAATTTTAGATTTTAATCCAAACTGAATATGTGAACCTACCTTAGCACCAAGTACTGCTGGAATAAATGAAGTAGATCCATCATTAAATCTCACTTTAGCCAATGGAACATCTCGACCTCGTTCATGAACAAGATCAATTATCTCTCCCTCATGATTCTCTGAAAGTTCAAAACTAGGATATTTTGCAGGTGCGACCTTTCCTGTAGCAGATACCCTATACTGCATATTTCCACGGCCACGTCTTCGAACAAGAGGTCTTTTTCCCAATGTGAAAATTTTTGACAATCCAACAGATTTTAAGCTTCTGATTAAGTAAATAGAATTAGAGAAATTAAACGACAAAGGTATAAACGATACATAAAAATGGATTAATTATGAGCGAAAATGAGATCTCTCTCAAAGTTTTGGAGGCATATACACGGGACGTTGGGCGTGGTGTAGCAAGAATTGATTATGATTCTATGGATACGTTAAGTGCATCAACTGGAGATGTTATTGAAGTTAAAGGAAAACGAAGAACTGTTGCAAAATGTTTGCCTCTTTATCCGTCAGATGAAGGAAAAGGTATTATCAGAATCGATGGGTTGGGACGAAACAACTCAGGAATCGCAATCGGAGATAGTATTTCGGTAAAAAAGATCAAAGCTGTTGCAGCAGAAAAAATTATTGTAGCACCACTAGAAGCCATACCACCAATTGATGAACGATATCTTGCAGACGCATTAGAAAGCGTGCCTTTGATTAAGGGTGATAATGTAATGGTACCATATTTTGGTGGCAGGCTAACATTTCAGATAATTGGAGTAACACCTAATGCTGACGCTGTACTTGTAACACAAAAAACAGTTTTCACTATAGCTGAAAAGGGTGAGACGTTAAGAGGCGTTCCACAAGTTTCTTATGAAGACATTGGTGGTTTGCGTGATGAAATTGTGAATGTTAGAGAAATGATTGAACTCCCATTACGTCATCCAGAGATATTTGAAAAATTAGGAATAGAGGCACCAAAAGGAGTGTTACTTTATGGACCTCCTGGCACAGGAAAAACATTGTTAGCAAAAGCAGTAGCAAACGAAAGTAATGCACACTTCATTAGTATTTCTGGTCCTGAAATTATGAGCAAGTTCTATGGTGAAAGTGAAGCTAGGTTACGAGAGATATTCAAGGAAGCCAGAGAAAAAGCACCATCAATTGTATTCGTTGATGAAATTGATTCTATAGCTCCTAAACGAGAAGAGGTTACTGGGGAAGTTGAACGAAGAGTTGTATCACAAATGCTTTCACTTATGGATGGATTGGAAGCAAGGGGTAAGGTAATAGTAATTTCAGCAACAAACAGACCAAATGCAATTGATCCAGCCTTAAGAAGACCTGGACGATTTGACAGAGAGATTGAGATCAAGGTTCCTGATAAAAAGGGAAGATTTGACATTCTTAATATTCACACACGAAATATGCCATTGGCTGATGATGTAGACATTAAACGTATAGCTGGAGTGAGCCATGGATATGTTGGTGCTGACTTGGAATATTTGTGTAAGGAAGCAGCCATGAAATGTTTGCGCAGATTGTTACCTGAGATTAACTTAGATGATGAAAAGATTCCTCCTGAAACACTTGACAAGTTAATTGTTAATGGAGAAGATTACAAAAAAGCGTTGATGGAAGTTACACCGTCTGGTATGAGGGAAGTGTATATTGAAAACCCAGATGTACAATGGGCTGATGTTGGTGGTCTAGATGATACTAAGCAAGAACTTCAAGAGGCAATTGAATGGCCAATGAAATATCCTACACTCTATGAAAAGTTGGGACATAAAATGCCACATGGTATTTTACTTCATGGTGCAAGCGGTACAGGAAAGACAATGTTAGCGAAAGCAGTTGCTACTGAAAGTGAGGCAAACTTTGTTTCTGTACGTGGTCCTGAATTGTTATCAAAGTGGGTAGGAGAATCTGAAAGAGGAATTAGAGAAATTTTCAAAAGAGCAAGACAATCATCGCCATGTGTAGTATTCTTTGATGAGATTGATTCAATAGCACCAATTAGAGGAGCTGGTGCGGAGACACAAGTTACTGAAAGAGTAGTAAGTCAATTGTTAACTGAACTAGACGGTATGCAAGAGATGCACGGTGTTGTAGTACTTGCCGCCACAAACAGAGCAGATATGATTGATCCGGCCTTACTTAGACCTGGTAGGTTTGATAAAATTATACAGATTCCTTTACCAGATAAGGAATCCAGAAAAAAGATTTTGGAAATCAATGCAAATGAAATTCCATTCGAAAAAGATCCTAACAGTCCAGACTACGTGAATTTTAATAAATTAGCAGAGGCAACTGATGGATTTAGCGGTGCAGATGTAGCGGCTATAGCAAATACTGCTGTATCTTTTGTCATTCATGAACACCTAGACAAATATTCAATGGCTGGTATACATGCCAAGAAAGATTCAACGACAGAAGAAGAAAAAATTACCATAGCAAAGCAGGATAAGGAAATTGCAAAAGTTGAAAAATCTGCTGATAATGCTAAAGTTACAATGAGACACTTTGAGGATGCCGTAAAGAAAGTAAGAGAGCAAAAGGACTTGAAGATAGCACAGAAAGTTGAACTTTCAGCTTTCAGGTAGTTTTAATAAAATAACTGCTTAAACCACCTCAATGTCAGAAGACCAAGGATATTCTGGGAACGCTCTTGATTGTTTGAAAAAATATAACGTCAAAGTAGGCGATTCAGTCAAGATTACAGCTGATTTGACATACTCTGGGATTTTAATGCCCAGGTATGAATCGAGTGATGATAAGCACCTAGTAATCAAACTAGGAAGCGGTTACAATGCGGGAATTAATGTTGACGAAATTCAGGAAATAGTGATCGTTTCTAGTTCTGAAGTAAAGCCTAAACAGAGTAAAGAAAGAAAAGAGAATTCAACGCTTCCCAAAATTTTACTTCTTTCTACAGGTGGAACCATCGCAAGTAAGGTTGACTATAGAACTGGCGCTGTTACACCCGCACTCAGTGCATCTGATCTTAATGAAGCAGTTCCAGAGCTTGGAAAAATCGCTAATATTGATGCGGAAGTTTTGTTCTCAGAATACTCAGAAAATTTGCAGCCAGACCACTGGACAAAAATTGCAGAAAAACTTGATTCGCTTGTAAACTCTGACTACAAGGGTATACTGATTGCGCATGGAACAGACACCATGCATTACACATCTTCTTTTTTGTCTTTTGCACTTGCCGGGTTTCCTATTCCAGTTGCGCTTGTTGGATCACAGAGATCATCTGACAGAGCGTCATCTGATGCTGCGATAAACCTGATTGCAGCTTCAAAATTTCTTGTTGAATCCAACACAAAGGGTATTTTTCTTGTTATGCACCATAATGATAATGATCAGACAGTTGCGTGTCATCTGGGAACCAGGGTAAGAAAAAATCATACAAGCAAGCGTGGAGCGTTTGAGACGATGGGAGGTCACCCAGCATTCATAATTGCTGAAGGAAAAATTAAGAAAAATATACAAGATGATTTTTTTAAAGACACAAAATACAACCCAAGGATGAAAATTGACACCAAAGTCGCTCTTGTAAAATATCATCCTGGTTATGACCCGAAGTTAATTGAAAATCTTATACAAACTGGATGCAAGGCAATAATTTTTGAGGGAACGGGACTGGGGCATGTTGGACGTACAATGTATGATGTTATAAAAAATGCAAGAGAAAATGATCTTTTTTTGGGAATGACGTCACAATGCATCGATGGCACGGTTAGGATGACAGTCTATGAAAGTGGAAGGGATTTGCTAGATTTAGGAATCACTCCCCTTGAAAATATGACGCCGGAGACTTCACTTGTAAAAGCAATGTGGGCGTTGGGAAATTCAAAGCATGCGGATGAGATGAAGTCGCTAATGCTGGAGAATATTGCCTCAGAGTTTTAGTTATGGCGGAAATTGATTTTGAAAAAATTGGTTTGAAGGTCGGATTAGAGATTCACCAACAGTTGAATACAGATAAAAAATTATTTTGCAAATGCAAACCGATAGAAAATGATGAATACACTGAAAAATTCTCTAGAAGCCTAAGAACGGCAAAAAGTGAGCTTGGGAAAATAGATCCAGCCGCATTGTTTGAGAAAGCAAAATCAAAGAAAATCAACTACTATGCAAATTCTCAAAGCAGTTGCTTGGTTGAAAAAGACGAAGAACCACCCCATGATCTAGATCATGATGCAAAGAAGATTTCATTACTAATTAGCAGCATGCTCAAATCAAAAATTTTCAGTGAGATTCACGTTATGAGAAAGACCGTTATTGATGGCTCTAACACCTCTGGATTTCAAAGGACTATGCTTGTTTCCCAAGGGGGAAATCTAAAGGTAAATGAAAAAAATATTGGAGTTCAGGCGGTTTGCCTTGAGGAGGATGCAGCGAAACTTCTCAAGGACGAACAAAACGAAAGAAATTACAGTCTGGATCGTTTGGGTGTACCATTAGTCGAGATTGCCCTAGAACCTGTCAGCACCAAGCCCTCTGAAGTCAAAGAAATTGCATTGACGCTTGGAAGATTGTTAAGAGCAACAAGGATGGTAAAAAGAGGAATTGGTTCAATCAGACAGGATGTAAATATTTCAGTTATGAATAGTGGAGTTGTAGAAGTAAAGGGTGTACAACAGCTAGACCAACTTGAAAAAATAATTGACTATGAAGCCAAAAGACAACACGGACTAATTCTGATTGGTGAAAAACTCAAAAAATTATCAATAACGATCACAAAAGAAGATGTTCTTGATGTTACTGAGATTTTCAAAGATTGCGAATCAAAAATAATTCAAAAGGCATTAAAATCAAATGCAAAAATTAATGCGATACGAGTAAGAAATTTTTCTGGAATGTTTGGTTTTGAACCATACAATGGAATTAGATTGGGAAAAGAAATTGGACAGCTTGTAAGATTTTTCGGCATTGGAGGAGTTTTCCATTCAGATGAGCTCCCTAATTACGGAATTAATGATTCTGATGTTGATAAAGTAAGAAAACATCTTGAATTAGCAGACGGAGATGGTTTTCTGATTATAGCTGGCGAAGATTCAAAGTTGGATTATGCTGTAAATTCTATAGTAAAGAGAATTCAAGATGCAGTAAATGGAGTTCCAGCTGAGACTAGAGCTGCCACACAAGATGGTGAAACTGTTTTTCTTAGACCACGACCAGGTGCATCAAGAATGTATCCGGAAACTGACATACCTTCGATTAATGTAATGCCTGAAGAAGTAAAATTCGCAAGGGAAAATATTCCAAAATCATGGGATGATTCAATAGCTGAAATTCAACAAAAATATGATCTAAATCCCCAATTGTCTGAACAAATTTTTGACTCGGAATACATGGAGATGTTCGAAAAAATCTGTGAAAATAAAAAAAACTCGCCAAATTTTGTAGCCTCAATACTTTGTTCTAGTATAACAAACCTGGAGAGACAGGGACTTGATGCGATGCTATTGAAACCAGAACACATCACAGAATCGTTTGAACTGTTAGCGTCTGGCAAAATACCAAAAGAATCACTAGAAATTATTTTCGAAAATATCATGTCTGGAAAATCAGAAAATGTTTCGCTGGCTATGCAAAGTACAGATATTTCAAGTATGGATGAGGGCGAATTAAATGGAATTTTAGATAAAACAATTCAAAATAATATTGAACTTGTTAAGAAGTTAGGAGATCAAGCTATAACCACACTGATGGGACTTGCGATGAAAGAAGTGAGAGGCAAAGCTTCCGGAAAAATGGTCAATGATCTCCTGCGCAAAAAGATCTCAGAATTATAAAAATGCGGGAAGTGGGATTTGAACCCACGAACTCCTAGGAGATAAGGATCTGAACCTTACGCCGTTGACCAGGCTGGGCGACTCCCGCAACAAGAAAGAAAAAAACATAGAATAAGTTTCTTTTTCGTGAGTAAACACAAAATAGTCGAGTATGTCTATCAATTTAGTGGAATTTAGAGAGATATATTGTAATGATTGTAAGAAAACGCTTGCCAGATACAATGTAAAATATTACACAGAGGATATGATTGCTGAGTTAATTCAGACAATCCATGTTATTCACACTCGTGGTGGGCATCACATAAAAATTCATAAAAAAAAATCTGGGAATAATTAAAATTTAGTTTTAATCAAACGAGTCTTCTAAATCCTTTAACAAATCTTTTTGGCGCTTGCTTAGTTTTTTGGGAATATTAACCACCAATCTAACATATTGATCACCTCGGCCTCTAAATCCACGTCCCTGCAATCCTTTTCCTTTAAGTTTGATTATTGTGTTTGGTTGACTGCCAGGTTCCACAGTAATTTTACTGAATCCTTCTAGTGTAGGAACTTCCAAATTTTTTCCTAAGCTTGCATCTGTCATTGATAACTGCGTATCATAAAAAATGTCTCGGCCATCACGCTTGAATTTAGGATGAGGTTGAACGTTAACCCTTATTATTAAATCACCACTGACACCACCAGGTATTGACTCGCCTTCGCCAGATATCACATAATCACCATTATCTATGCCGGCGGGAAGCTCAAATGATATATGTTTAGTGCCTTTCACTTTTCCTAATTTACATTTTTTACATGGTTTTTCTATCATCACACCTTGTCCGCTGCATTTTCTACATGGCTGAACAGTTACAAAAGTAGAAAATCCCATGTTACGACTTACCCTAACTTGTCCCTGACCATCACAGTCTGAACATTTTATTTTGGATGTTCCAGGAAAACATCCAGAACCATTACAATCAGGACAGTCCACATTTTTTTGTAAATCAAGCTCCATTCTTTTTCCATTAAGTACATCTTCGAGTGAAACAAAAGTTTCATGCAGCATATCAGATCCTCTTTGTCTTCCAAAACCTCCAAATCCTTCTTCTCCTCCTCCAAACAGATTTTCAAAAATAGAATTAAAACCTCCTGTTGTTCTTCTACCTCTCCCTCCAAACAAATCACTGAAGATATCATCAAAGTTAGATCCAGCACCTCTGAAAATATCTTCGGTGCTATATCGTCCATCCACGCCAGCATGACCGTGTTGATCATAAAGCTGACGTTTTTTTGTGTCTGACAAAACTGCGTATGCTTCTGAAATTTCCTTGAAATGTTCAGCGGCTTCAGAGGATTTGTTTCTGTCAGGATGAAATTTTAAAGCTAGTTTTCTGTATTGGGACTTGATCTCATTCAGTTGAGTATCCTTTGAAACACCCAAGACTTCGTAATAATCACGCTTTGCACTCATCTCTAATCAAATAATTTAGGTTTTTAATTTTATTTAGATTTGTCTTCATCTGGTTTAGATTCAGGTTCTGGTTCAGGCTCTGATTTTTCTTCAGATTTGGTTTCGTCTTTCTGTTGATCTGCTCCTGGTGGAGGAGCAGTATTTTTGTATAATTCAGTAGTTATTTCATTCAATATCGCCTTTAATGCATCTAGTTTTGTTTTAATTTGGTCTGCATCCTGACTTAGAACTTCCTTTAGCTCCTTTATTGCGTCTGTAACCTTAATTCCCTGTTCCTGTGAAATTTTGTCTTTAAGATCTTGGTTAACCAGTTTTTCTGTTGTGTAGATGAAGCTTTCTGCCTCGTTTTTAATGTCAACAGACTCTTTTTTCTTCTTGTCTTCGTCTGCATGCTTTTCCGCATCTTCCTTCAATTTTTCTACCTCCTCATCTGATAGTTTTGTAGAAGATTCTATTGTGATTTTAGCATCCTTCCCAGTTCCAAGATCCTTTGCTGTTACGTTTATGATACCATTCGCATCAATATCGAATTTTACATTGATTTGTGGAACTCCTCGAGGTGCCGGAGGAATATCAGTCAGATTAAAGCTTCCCAAAGAAACATTGTCAGCAACCATGGGTCGTTCCCCTTGAACCACATTTATTGTAACTGCGGTTTGACTATCAGCAGCTGTTGTGAAAGTCTTATCTTTGGATGTAGGTATGGTAGTGTTTCTCTCAATAATTGGTTCACGCACACCGCCTAATGTTTCAATTCCTAATGTTAATGGAGTCACATCCAGTAATACAATATCACTTTCCACATCTCCAGCCAAGATACCAGCCTGAACAGCAGCACCGAAGGCTACAGCCTCCATTGGATCAACTCCAGATTCTGCCTCTTTTCCAATTGCATCTGTTACGAATTTTTTTACAATTGGCATTCTAGTGGGTCCACCTACTAGCACAATTTTGGTGATCTCTGAAGCAGACATTTTTGCATCTTCAAGTGCCTTATCAATTGAAGGCTTGCATCTTTCAACTAGTGATGTAACAATGCTGTCTAGTTTAGCTCTTGTTAGTTTAACTTCAAGCGCAGTTTTTTCATGAATATATGGCAAGTTTATGTCCGTTTCCATTACACCAGAAAGTTGAATCTTTGCCTTTTCACAAGCCTCTCTGAGTCGCTCCATGGCTTTATTGTCACTTGAAAGATCAACACCTTCTTTTTTTCGAAATTCTTCTTTGACATAATCCATTATAGATAGATCCATGTCCGTGCCGCCCAATTTAGTATCACCAGAAGTGCTCTGTACTTCAAAAACTCCACCACCCATTTCCATTATTGTAACATCAAGTGTACCACCACCAAAATCAAATACCAATATTTTCATGTCCTGTTTTGCTTTGTCAAGACCAAAAGCAAGAGAGGCTGCGGTAGGTTCGTTGATAATTCGTGCTACCTCAAGTCCAGCGATTGTTCCTGCATCTTTGGTAGCTTGTCTCTGATTATCATCAAAATAGGCAGGAACTGTAATTACTGCCTTTGTAATCTTATCACCAGTAAATGCTTCAGCGTCTTTCTTAATTTTTTGTAAAATAAATGCAGAGATTTGTTGTGGTTTGTATTCTTTGCCTTCAATTTTGTAAACATGATCTGTCCCCATCTTTCTCTTTGCTTTAGTAATCGTATTTTCAGGATTTGTTACAGCCTGGTTTACAGCAGGTGTACCAACAAGCATGGCACTACCATCTTTTGGAAATGCAACGACTGATGGAAATGCTTTACCATGTGCTGTTTGACCTTCAGCTGAAGGAATTATTGTTGGCTTGCCACCTTGTATAATTGCAGCAGCTGAGTTACTTGTTCCGAGATCAATACCAATTATTCTTTCTGCCATATTTTATCATCTATTCTTTAATTATTTTTTTTGAAACGCATACCTTCGAGTATTTCATTACCTCGTCACGAATAATATATCCTTTTGTGATCTCCTTCACAATTGTTCCCTCCTCATGATCATTATCTTCAATCTCTTGCACTACTTCATGCAGCTTAGGATCAAGCTTCTTTCCTTCAGCTTCAATAGATTTTACTTCATAACGATCCAAGATGGTTTCCATGTTTTTTATGATGCTGTTAATACTGTCTACGTTTCCTCCCTCCTTTTCATATGCATCTTTTGCACGAATAAAATCCTCATACACAGTTAAGAAATCTAAAATAATCTTGTCGCCTCGTGCATTGATCCTATCAATTGTTTGTTTTTCCAGATTTTGGTAATCTGCTAGTAAACGTAAGGATTTTTGTTTTTCTTTTTCTAAAAGATCATTTAATTCGTCTAATGTTGCTGCCAATGGATTTGGATCTATTTCCACCTGTTTTTCTTTTTCTGAAAAAATATCATCATTCTTTTCGTTTTCAGACATTGTTCCCTCTAATTTTTTAGATAATTTTATCTTTATGACTAGATTTCGCATAGAGGATTTGCTTTAATCACAAAAACATCCTCGCCTTTTTGGTTTTCTTTTATTTCTTTATAATCAGAATCAGAGCAAGCTACTACAATTGTTACTTTATCATGATGAAACAATTCTAGTGAACCAGTTGATGTTTCTACATCACCAATATAATCACGTAGCTTAGAGGCAATAGTGTTTAACATTTCAATCTTATCTCCTCTCATCTCATTTGCATCCAATGTCCAAGACAATACAATTTTTGTCTTGGAAGCCTTTAGATCATTTTTTTTCAAAGTTAATCTAATGGTATCAATTAATCTCTTGATATAGCTTGAAATTCCTCTAACGCTTCCGTTAATAAGATACATCAAAGTTTGTGCACTTTCAAATGAGGACCCAAGCATACGCAGATCATAAAGGCCAGTTATCATATCATCAAGGTATAGATCTTTAAAATCATTAAATAATTTGGTGTGCTTCGCATCATTTTTTACAAATTTACAAACCTCTAAAACGCTACACAGGCTAGAGAATTTTTGGATGGTATAGATTGCATGTAAATATTCTGCCGATGAAATATCTACAAATTTTTTTTCTTTTTTATCCAGTTTTAACAGTGATAAAAGCTTTTTTTCGCCAGGTTGTTTTAGCGAACCAATTACATCAGGTGTATTATTCAAATCGTTTAATGGAAAATAAAAGTAAGAAATTTCCTCTCCAACATTATAGCCAGTAATGTGTTTTAAAAGCGAGATGTTTTCGTTATTTCCACCAAATCCAGTTGCAAGACAATTAATGATCGAACTGTCTTTCTTCAATGCTCCCACTGCATCTTTAAACTTGGAATTTACTTCTGTTTTTAAATCCTGGCCAGTTTTCCTGATTCGTGGTGTAAAGAAAAGATATTTGGCTTTTGAAATTGCAACATTACTTGGTTCCATAGCAAGTAGAGGTTCATCTTCTCTAAGTGATATCACATTTGTATAGGTTTTTGCAGTTTCAGGTTTTAACAATATTGCAGTGGAATTAGATTCATCAATTATTTGTACATCTGCACCATTTATGACCATCTGACTTGCAAGAGAATATCCTTCCGTACTTAACCCAAAAAACACAATTTTTTCTTTCGTCATGTGTCAATCTTAGGTATCTAGGCTAAGAAATACTTATTGCAGTTTGCAATTCAGTCAAAAT
>JACNGK010000086.1:0-12022 GCA_014384145.1 Nitrososphaerota archaeon | reverse complement strand
CTGGAAACAAGCTCTTTTTTCGATACATTGGCTTCAGCCTTGAAACCGATGAGAATTCCCTTGTGGATCTTTTTGATATGATCTATGATCTTTGGGGCTTTGGTAAGTTTGATGGCAGTGCCCTTGTTGCTCTTAATCTTCGAGTTCGAGTTTTTTGGGATAAAATCAGACACAGCAGCAGCCAGTATTACAACATCAAATTTCTTCCTGAGTTCCTTTTTGACAGTACTAAACATCTCTGAAACCGTCTTTACATGAATGATTTTGGCACCTTTTGGAGGTTCGGCAGTTCCAGGTCCATAAACTAGGGTCACTTTGGCGCCTGCTGAAACCAGTTCAGAAGCCAACAAGGTTCCGGTCTTTCCAGTACTGATGTTTGTCATGACGCGTACAGGATCAATCTTCTCAACTGTGGGACCTGCTGTCATCAACACCTTCTTTCCTTTCAGCTTTTTTGACTGGCCAAACTTGGTCAAAACAAAGTCCAATACATCCTCAGGTTCTGGCGCCTTTGCCTTTCCCTCAATCATTTGCGGAGATACGAAATCTACCTTCTTTCTCAAAAACTGCATGTTTTTGCAAACTGCCGCATTTTCGTACATCGATGCATGCATTGCGAGTCCCATCAATATTGGAGTCTTTGAGCCAAATGCTACAGTGAGCACCGTGGAGATTGGCGTGTCATCTATGCCATTTGCCAGCTTGCCCAAGGTGTTGGCAGTTGAAGGATATACAATAATCAGATCAGATCTTTTGTAATCTGCAAGATCAATGTGCTCCATGTTTCCAGTGAGTTTTGTAATGACGTGATTTCCAGTTGCCCATTTCATATAATCAGGCTTGATCAGCTTTGTGCTGGCACTGCTCATTACGCACTTGACATTGGCACCATGTCGCATCAGCAGCCTTGCAAGTTCGATTGATTTGTATGCCGCAACCGAACCGGCAACGCACAGGACAACCTTCTTTCCAGAAAGCTCGGTGCCATGACTTTCCACAATATCCAAGGATGGATGTTTGGTCATTTCTGGGCCTCCATATGGAAGGTATGCTCTTCAGCTGGAAATGTACGATTTTCGACGTTTTCCACGTATTCAGTCACGGCTTTTTTGATCGTTTCCGACAAAGAGAGGTATTTTTTGACGAATTTCGGCGTCATCTTCTCATAAAGCCCTAACATATCATGAATCACTAGAACTTGGCCGTCACAGTCCTTTCCACAGCCTATGCCGATTGTTGGAACATAAACTGCTTCTGTGATGTGTTTTGTGGTTTCAGCCGCTACCATCTCCAAGACAATGCTAAAGACTCCTGCTTCTTGTAATGCCTTGGCATCAGCTAGCAGTACTTTGGCATCCTCTTCTGTCTTTCCTTGAACTGTATATTTTTTGGCCGTTTGCGGCAAAAGCCCAAGATGACCCATGACGGGTATTCCAGCCTTGATGATTGCCCTGATGATATCTGGTAACCTTCCCTCCAGTTTTACGGCATCTGCTCCAGCCCTGATTAGACGTTCAGAATTTGCTACTGCGTCAGCCTCATTTTCATATGACTTGTTTGGAAGGTCAGCCACAATTAGGGCATTTTCCCTTGCGTTGCTGACTGCCTTTGTAAACAGCACCATTTCATCCATGGTTACAGGAACAGTATTTTCATATCCAAGCATGACCATTCCGGCACTGTCCCCCACAAGCAGAATATCAACCTGGTCGCAAAGTGTTGCCATTGTATAGTCATAGCTGGTAACTACGGAGATCTTCTTGCTGCCCTTTTTTGCTATAATGTCATTTACTGTTTTATGCAAGAGATCCCCTCCTCCTCAAATTATTCTTGATTTCTGAAACTGCAGAGGACAAAGCCCTTCTGTTGTTAAAGTTAGTTTTTGTTGATTTTGATTTCTTACAGGCTAAGACGAGAAGCTTCATTCCACGGATAACATTGTCCACTATTGTAATGTCCGCTTTCCTGGCAGTTCTGGAGAGCGGATTAAGATCAAACGTAATGACAGTTTTTCCCATTTTTTGCAGTGCTTCTGTTCTGTCTCCATCTTCAAGTGGAACCAGTACAACATCTGCTGCAAAAATTCCATCCTTGTCTACTATGCGTCTGGGGCTGTCCAGATTACCAATTTTGCGATATGACCTTGGATTTGTGCCTAAAACCTGCTTTGCACCAGCCTTTTTCAGTGACTTTTCAATCTTTTTCTTCCTATTTTCATCATAGTAGAACAGGTTTACCTCAATCTTTGCTTGGGTAGCTTTGGCAAGCTGAATGACCTCTTTTGGGCAAAGTGCCGCCACATTTCCATTTACCGAGATTACAGGATTCTGGGCAGAAAGCAATTTGGCTGCAGCAGCCTTGATAGCAGCCTTTGCGGTTTTGCTGGTTTTTTCTCCTACTAGATAATCAAATGCTTCCCCACGTCCGTGTGCCAAAAGACCTTCTTTTGCAACAAGACCGTCATTATATCCTCTGACAATTTTCTCGCGTATACTGAGAGAAACAAAACGCGGATGAGATTTAGGAATATTCAACAAACCACCACAAAAATCTTTAATCTAGCCTAGCACCGGAATTATCAATCTTTGAAGACAAAACGAAACCGTCGTATTTTTCTAAGATTTGCAAAACCTTCTTTTTTTCACTGCAAGGCACCAATGAAAAGATGGTCTCGCCAAACAGCGCAACGCCACATTTTATACCATTTTTACGAAGCTCACTAACCACCTTTTCCATTTTTGGGGTTACGACCTTGATGTATTTTGCAAATTTTATCGATTTATCCTGAAACTCACCTATGTCCTTGGACTTGACCAACTCCTGAACCATCTTGCCTCCCAATCCATTCACTAGGGAAATTTTCTCGCCTAGGAACTTCTTGGTAGAGATCGGGTTAAAGCAGACTATCAGGGCATCAAGCTTCTCCTTGGGATCTATTTTTTCAAGTTCACCAACTCCAGGTGCACCAGATTTGGTACGAATCTCGAACCCACCGTGATATGATGCCAAGACATCACCAAGGCCAGTCTTGCATCTTATTTCAGCCAAGTGAGCAATCTGTGCCGCCTTAGTTTTTGTGTAGCCTGTATCCAGTGCTTGGTTCAGTGCAAGGGACAATGACAATGCAACGGCTGCGCTACAGCCAAGGCCGTATCCTACAGGCACATCCAGCTCGTGAATCACATCAACAAAATAATCATCATTGTTGGCAAGAAACTCGTTCAACACATATTCAGAAACTCTGACATCGCCAGTCTTGAATCCCTTGATTTGGATATGGAATTTTGCAGTATTGCTAGGATTCCTAGAACTTAGAATGACTATTGTCTTTACTCCCTTTTGAATTGAAAATCCAGCACCCAATGAACCAATACGGTTTGGATCATTTCCCTCAAGCTCCGCCTTGAAGAAGCCTGTAATGTGGGCTGGACAAAATGCGCTTGCCATCATGGATCGATTTAAACTAAAGTAAAAATATAAAAATATGGCTTATACTAATTAAACTAGTTTAAATTGTCTAAATTTACGCGACGCCTGCAAAAGATTGGCAGCAGCATCTTGGTTTCACTTCCAAAGCAGTGGGTAGATGACCATAATCTGGTCAAGAGCTCACAGGTCCAGATTGAGACTTTAGAAAACAGCCTCTCAATCACAGCAGGTGAAGGCAAGAAACTATCCAAGGAGATTGAGATAGAGTATCCGCTTTCAGGAGAGGAAAACATAGCTGCCAACATCACTGGTGCATACCTGCTTGGATATGACATTATCAGGATTAATGGCAAATCTACAATCTCGGTAAAAGACAGGGAAGTGATACGTGAGTCAATGAGAAGGTTAGTTGGCATGGAAATTCTGGACGAAGATGCCTCAAATATTACAGGTCAATTCCTGCTTGACGAGACGTCGCTCAACCCAAAGACAATTTTCAAAAGGATGAGCTCAATTGCGCTTGGCATGTTTGATGAAACACTGTCCACCCTAACAACAGGTGATAGTACAAACCTTCAAACAATTCCAAACCGTGACGATGAGATAAACAGACAGTATTTCCTCCTAGTTCGCTTCATCAGAAGTACGATGGTTGACAGAAGACTAGCGGGAATTTTTAATCTGGAAAATATTGATATTCTCGATTATAGGATAGCTGGGAACATTCTTGAGACTGCTGGCGATACTATTGTTGATCTGTCAAAATCCATAACGGACACTTCTCTATCAGGTACTGATCAGAAGAAGATATACGAAATTGCAAAAGACATTGAGAATATTCAAAAAAAGGCAATTGACGCATTTATCACAAACAATCGTTCTCTGGCAATAGAGGCCATAAAATTACATGGACAGCATCAGGAAAAAGTCTCTAAAATTCGCTCGTCACTTGAGCATAAAAAACAAACACCGATTGCGTTTTTGGATCTAATTTACATATTTGAAAAAATTGCACAATCTTGGTCAGACATATCTGATCTGGTCCAGCCAACTTATCGGAGATAAATTACAGCAGTTTTTTCCTTGCTGCATAAACCATAATTGCACAAATTGTTTTGGAGTCAATTATTTTCCCAGTTTTGATCATGCCTATTAGTTTCTTAATATCCATTTTTACTACTGTGATAAACTCATCATTATCCAACTCTAACTCAAATTTCTTTTTCAGGCCAGACGCAACAAAAATGTGAATTTCTTCTTTGTTGTAGCCAACTGATGGAAAATAAGAAATCAGCTCAGTCATTTTTTTCGCTTCATACCCAGTTTCTTCAATTATCTCACGATATGCACAATTGATTGGTTTTTCACGTTTTTCAAGTGTGCCTGCAGGGATTTCCAGAATATAGCCATGCGGAAATCTATGCTGTTTCACTAAAATTACTTTACCATTTTCATCAAATGCCAAAATTGCAGCAGCACCTGGATGCTGAATTAATTCACGGCGAACCTTTCGTCCTTCTACTGTCAGATTGTAAACATCAATGCTGACTGGTTTTCCTTTGTATACTGTTTTTTTTTTCAAACTATTCGTTATTTGATAACAAATTATGTATTAATTTGTTTGATGGGTACATGAAGCCTCTCTGATCTTGATGCGTTTTTGATCGAATTGGTTATCCAGTTTGTAGGCATCGTTATCTTTTTTGGGAAAAATACCTCCGTAAAGGCTACTCCGTTAATCTCCTTGATCTTGTGGCGCATTACATCTGCATTGTAGATGTTGTCACTATACATGAATAGAACCAACAATTCCTTGGCAGTAAATGGAACCTGCCAGAAATGGTCACCAAATTCGTTCTCTATATCTTTTTTAATTTTTTTAATATCATTTTGTACCATCGCAAGGACCGCAAATGCAACAAACTTTTCGAGTTTCCTTGGGTCATAGATTATTGTAAACTGGATGGCTGGATTTACCTCAAATTTTTCAATTGCTCTTGTAACAGTTTTTGTCGATAGCATTGTAGATTTGGAAATCGAATCAATTTTTTCCCTTGGATTTTTCAACAACTGATCAAGAATCTTAAAGTCGGTTTTAGTCAGGTCCGCTCGAAATTCAGATTCTTTTGCATCTAATGTTAGAACGATCCTAGCATCGCTGATGAGATTTTTCACCAACTCTGTCTTTTGTTCCACGTTTTTTTCAACCACAATTCCACATGCTATTATGTCACCAAGGCAGGGTACAACAAAAAATGGTTCTCCAATAAGCTTCAGTTTTTTTACTATATCAGGTTCATCGTCACTTGGTACGACCAAGTAGATCACACCATATCCCAACGACGGTGGCTCTATCTTGATGGTGAAGTTTTGAATAATTCCTGATTTTATCATTTTAGTTATTCGTGATTTTACTGCGACACCTGACAAACCAACTTTTTTCCCAATTTGTCTGTCCGGTGTTCTACAATCAATAGTTAAAATTCCGAGAATTTTCATATCATAATTGTCTAATTTGTTAAGTTTCAATGTAAGTATATGATAATTAGTGGTTATTATAGTTAATTATGTCTTATATGTTAGCACTATGATACAGATCCTTTATATTTTGTACAATTAAATTTTGTACATGGATTACCGACTTCATCTGGCAAAGAGGATGCTGGTAAACAAAAGGGGAAGCTTGATTGGGGCCGTACTGGCTGTATCGATTGGAATTTTAGTAATCAATGTAAATTTTGTAATTTTTCAGGGGATCTATGACGCCATAATCCGTGACATGTCAGAATATCGTTTTGGAGACATTTACGTTTATGACGAAGAGAGATCTACAATTGAAAAATCAGATATTGTTTTAATTAATTGGTTTGAACGAATTCCAGGCGTTGAGTCAGCAACGCCAAGGTTAGAAGCATCGGCAACTGCAGAGACTAGAATTTTAGGACAGCAACATGAGAAGTTTAACGTACCTGTTCTTGGTGTTGATCCCATTTCTGACATTAGGACATCAACCATCCATGAAACGGTGGGTGATGGGCAATACGTCTATGCTCGCAATTCAATTGTTGTTGGGGAATCAGTTGCATCTGATCTTGGAGGTTGTTCTCAAGGCGGATTTTTCATGTCTAGCGGAACTGATCCTACAGTAACGGGAGATACCGATACGGGTGAATGCCAACCAGTCAGGGTTGGTGATAGTGTAAAACTTACTATAACAGACCAATGGGGCATCGACCAAAAAAAGCGGTTCGTTGTAACTGGTATTTCTGGAACTGCGGGCGGACAGGGATTTGACAGAAGTGTCATCATTCACATAGACACATTGCGTGACATGTTGGATAGGTCAGGTGAATCAAGATCAATTATGGTTAGATTACAAGAATCAGCAAGCCCCTATGACGCAAAACAAATCAAAAACCAATTCTTACAGGCATTTCCAAATGATAACCTAAGGGCTGAAACTATTGAGGAATCTGCGGAATCAACTCTTGCAGGATTTAGATCCGGAATTGCCATGATTAATTTAATCGGCTATTTCGGAATGGGGTCATCCGCCTTTGCCATCCTTACTATACAAATGATGTTAGTAAACAGCAAAACAAGGGAAATTGGCATTATGCGAGCCATTGGTGCCAGACGCAAAGACATTTTGATTCTGTTCATCATGCAGGGAAGGATTATTGGTGCAATGGGTGCTGGGGCAGGTACTGCATTGGGTCTGGGTTACACTACATATGCCAAAATAACAAACATGGAGTTTCAGGGCAGTTTGGCACTAGAGGTTAACTATAACTGGCAAAAAATTGGTGAGACAGCTTTCATTGCATTCATTCTGGCCATGATTGCGTCAATATATCCCTCGTATCGTGCTACGAAAAAACAACCAGTGGAGGCGATGAGATCTGTCTGATGTTGCATTACAATTAGAAAATTTGACCAAGATCTATGGGGAAGCAGAAACCAAAGTTACAGCACTTGACAACGTTTCATTTTCTATAAAGAAGGGCGAATTTGTATTGGTTATAGGAAGCTCTGGTTCCGGAAAATCTACACTACTAAACATGGTTGGATTATTGGATAGACCAACAGAAGGCAGAGTTCTGGTAGATGGATTTGACACAAGTGATTTGACTGATAACGAGATCTCTGCATTTAGAAATAAAAAACTAGGCTTTGTTTTCCAGTTTTCCAATCTTCTGGCTGATCTTACGGTATTAGAAAATGTCCTTCTTCCTAGCCAAATACAGTTCGATTCTACAGCCAATAACAGGGCAAAGGAGATTCTTGAAAAAGTTGGCTTGAAAGATCAATTATTCAAAAGGGCAAATAAAATTTCTGGCGGTCAGGCTCAGAGAGCTGCCATCGCGCGCGGACTAGTCAACAATCCAACAATAGTTTTAGCAGACGAACCTACGGGAAACTTGGACTCTATTACTGCAAAAAATGTAGTAGAAATAATGAAAAAAATGGCAAAGGATCTGGGGCAGACCTTCATTGTTGTGACTCACGAGAGAGCCCAGTTTGGAGACGTTGATCGAGTTATTACAATTAAAGATGGTCGTGCATTTGAAGGTGAACACTCCCCAGAGCTGGAGGTTGTTGCATAATGAGTTTTGCAAAATTTGCCTTTTTATTGGTACTTGTTTGTAGCATTCCAGTATTTCATGCATATGGGCAATTGGACGATAAACCTGCGCAGGGAATTTTGCGATCAGGTATAGTTGGAGTAAAATTACTTGACGCCTACTTTGGAACTTCAACGGAAAAAATGGAAGTTGGACCAGGCGACAAAAATGTACCATTTACAGTAGAATTTGCTAACATATCAACAGCCGATATAGTTGGCATTAAAGGACAGCTATCTGTACCAACATACTTCCATTCACCACAGGGAACAAACTATCCAATTCTTGCGGATAGTAATGCAAAAGCAACGCTAGGAAGCAATTTTCATCTTACATTTTATCTAGACATATCTGACGGCGCATTAATCAAAACTTATCCTGGCTCCGTAGAAATAGACTATTCAAGATTAAAATCATCTGGGGTAAGAGAGAACTCATTTCAGTTTACTTTTACTTTACCAGGAGAAAGCATTCTAAATCTCAAATCTCTCACTCCTGTGATAACCTCAATCACAAATAACGATGTAACCTTAGAAATTTCGAATTATGGTTCTGCCACCTTGTCAAACGTTGATGTTGTATTACAAAACACAGACACATCAATTTCTTCTGCAAGCACATCTACTACAAATGTAGAGAAAGTAATTTTTGATCAAAATCACTGGAAAATAGGAAACATTGATCCAAACTCTGCGAAGACATTTTCATTTAATGTGTTTGTTCCAGAAAGTTTGAAAAATGAGCCACTACGTATTCCCATGAAGATAACTTATTCCAATGCACATGGAGATAAACAATCGCTGACAAGAGTTGCAGACCTTTACATTAACGGTTTGATCAAACCGTCGATTTATGGGGTGAAGGTAATAGAACTGTCTGGAAAGAAGACGGTAATTGGTGAAATACTAAACGAAGGAAATGCTGATGGTTTGTTTGGATTTGTCAAATTACTGCCACGAGGTGATTCTAACATCAAAGAGTCTTCTCAATACATAGATGAGATAGAGCCTGATTCACCGGTTCCATTTAACGTACCAATAGAATCTAACGGCTTGCTTAGTTTTGGAGAACATGACATTAGGATCATAGTTTCATACAAAGACGCAGTTCGTGATGAACATACTGTTACGTATGATACCACGATTACAATCGTTCCATTTGAGGATAACACTGATTATGGCTCGATGATAGGAGGATTAATTTTTCTAGCAATTGTGATTGCAATTGGCTATAAATTATACAGCAAAGACAAGATTCCGTTTATCAAAAAAGGGAAAATTCCATACGTTAGTAAAAAGACAGAATCCTAGACTGGCATGACACACTCTTTATGTGTACTAGGCTGAGTATTTGTTAGCTGAAATGTTTTTTAGTATGTGTTTAAGAGGTACCATGGAAAAGAGACAGTCAGATCAAGCTTATCTTGATTGACTTATCTCTTTCTCCGCTTTCTATTAACATTAATTTCCAAAATGACATAGATCGCCCAGCTAATAATATAAGCAATTACAGAAATACTCGATCATCAAAATGAAAGAAATTGAAGTCCCAAAGCATCTAAGACAATTCATGTTGGAAGGAGCACAAGAGACCAAGCTCGGCGACAAAAAGGGTGCAAAAAAACAATATCGTTATGGAAACTTGCACATACGTGAATATGATGACAAGTATACTGTCCACATGGACAAGTACGACCCGAGAAGTGATCCAATACGTCATTTGGTTTGGGATGCTCCAGAAGTACTGATTGGATTGGCTGGCGCAATTATTGGAGGCAGTAAGGTTGGATCTTATCTTTATAACAAAAACAAAAGTACAAAACAATCATCAATCTTTTCTGGCTTGATTGCTTCTTTGGTGATAGGTTATGCATCATACGTTGTTTCAAAAAAACTAAAGGAGTGAGACCATGGTACTTGTAAGAACAATTCATGTGTTCATCAAACTGATTCCAGCAATACTAGCTCTAAGAAAGGACCGCGTTCTTTGGATCTCGCAGGAAGGAAAAAACATTGATGAAAAAAGGTTTCGAAGAAACGCACAAAGACTTCTAAACACATGCATCTCACTGGGTCCTGTCTTTATCAAGTTTGGACAGTGGCTTTCATCACGTGCAGACATCTTACCACAGCCGTATCTAGAGGAATTATCTAAATTACAAGACAGCGTACCAGCTGTTTCATTTGAGAAAGTAAGACCAATAATTGAGAATGACATTGGTAAGATTGAAGAAAAGTTTGATGATCTGGATCAAAACTCACTATCTGGAGCATCACTTGGTCAAGTACATCTAGCAATAAAGAACGGACAACAAGTAATAGTCAAAGTAAAGCGACCAGGAATTGAAAAACAAGTAGAAAAAGATCTCAAGGTGTTAATGAAGATAATTCCTTTTGCAATGAAATTCGTTGACCAAAACTTGAGATTCTCAATCATCCCGATAATGAAACAGTTTGGCGAGTCAATTCACGAGGAGATGGATTATTCCAAAGAGTCTGAAAACCTGAGAAAAATAAAAAAGAATATGGAGCCATACGATAACGTAGTAATTCCAGAGGTACATGATGACTATTCAACGAAAAATGTGCTCACGATGGAATACATTCCAGGAATCAAGATTACCAATATTGAGGAGCTTGACAAAAAGGGAATTGACAGGCAAAAACTAGTCATCGATGTCCATAAAGTCTTCTTTACCATGCTTTTACGACATTCCATCTTCCATGCAGACCCACATCCAGGAAACATATCTGTCAAGGATGATGGAACGTTAATCCTGTATGACTTTGGAATGATTGGAAGGCTAAACGACGAGACTAGATTACGCCTTGTACGCCTTTATCTCGCCCTTGTAGAAAAGAACCCACCAAGGACTGTAAACGCAATGGATGAGCTTGGCATGTTAGCACCTGACTTTAACCGAGAAGTGATAGAACAAGGAATCAATATGTCCATAAAATCAATGTATGGCAAAAAGCCGGATGAGATGGAAGTTGAAGCGCTGATGACTCTTGCCAACAGGACAATGTCCAAGTTCCCATTCAAGCTTCCAAAACATCTTGCATTGTATCTTAGAATGTCAACAATCATCGAGGGAATCTACCATACACACAAGGTTGACTTCAAGTTCATCAAGGTTCTAAGAGAAATTCTAGAAGAGGAACACCTGATCAAAGATGCATACATCGAGGAGATCAAACATTCATTCAAAAGATTTGCAAAGACACTTGACGATACTCTTACAATTGCACCAGAGATAAAAAAATTCATGGATGAGAATCGTGTTCTGCTGCAAAAAAATAAACGTGGTTCTAATACGTTATTGTCAGGAAGCATTTTGTCTGGTGCCGTGTTTTTTGGTTCTGCGTTCCTGTTCCAGTCAAACGAAACACTTGGAATAATTGGAATGATTGCGTCTGCAGCAATTATGGGAATATTTGTAGCGTCTAGAAATCGTTAATCTAGCGAGATCTCTTTTCCCTTCTTTGTGATTGGGATTTCAATTGTTAGTACACCATTAACATATTTTGCAGAGTTCACCTTCTCTTCTCCTTCTTTAACAGGAATGGGCAGTTTCATCCTCTTGTCAATCACACGTGGACGTTGCTTCATTATGGTTCTGCCATTTGCCACATCTTTTTTTTCTGCGTTGATAGATAGCACATTACCATTCATTGAAACCTTGATGTCACTCTTTTCAAAACCAGGGATATCGACTGTAACAATGAGATTATCATTTTCTTCATGTAGGTCAATGGGAGGCAATACAAATTCAAAAAATTCTCTCGATTTGTCATCTATCTCCTTAAAAAATTCCTTGGCAACGTGCTTGACCAGTCCCATTTTGATCACTGATTTTTTTTATGTTATAAGTTTTGATAGATATTTAATCCTGAGGCGTTAATTTTATAATATGATTATTGCGCTTGAGGGCACAGATCAGGCCGGAAAGAAAACACAAACTGCAA
>JACNGK010000001.1:0-2532 GCA_014384145.1 Nitrososphaerota archaeon | reverse complement strand
AGCTATTTAGGATTCCCTAAATTTACACTGCTTTTTATAAGATATTTTTTACAACACTGTTATGGCTACTGAAAATCTTGACATGGATTATTCCAAGTATGACTTTAAGGACTCTACTGAGATGTATGTTCATCTCAGCAAGAAGGGTCTAACAAAGGATACTGTTAGAGAAATCAGTCAAATGAAAGAAGAGCCAGAATGGATGCTTAATTTCAGACTTAGAGCATATGACGTTTTCATGAAGAAACCAATGCCACAGTGGGGTGGTGATCTAAACAAGATTGATTTTCAAAATATCTATTATTATGCAAAGGCATCAGAAAAAACTGAGAAGAATTGGGATGATGTTCCAGAAGATGTTAAAAATACATTTGATAAATTAGGAATTCCAGAAGCAGAGAAAAAGTTTCTTGCAGGAGTTGGCGCACAATATGAATCAGAAGTTGTATATCATAATTTAAGAAAAGATTTGGCAGATCAGGGTGTTTTATTCTTAGATACAGATTCTGCACTCAAAGAGCAGCCAGAAATTTTCAAGAAATACTTTGGAAAAATAATTCCACCAGAGGATAATAAGTTTTCAGCTTTAAACAGTGCTGTCTGGAGTGGTGGCTCATTCATCTACATTCCTCCGGGTGTCAAGGTTGACATGCCATTACAAGCATACTTTAGAATTAACGCAGAAAATATCGGACAATTTGAACGAACATTAATTATTGCTGATGAGGGTTCAGAAGTTCATTATATCGAAGGATGTACTGCACCAGTTTATTCTTCAGAATCACTGCATTCTGCTGTGGTTGAGCTGGTTGCACACAAGGATGCAAAGTTACGTTATACAACAATACAAAATTGGAGTAATGATGTTTACAATCTGGTAACAAAGCGTGCATATGCATATGAAGGCGCTACTGTTGAATGGATTGATGGAAACATCGGCAGCAAACTTACCATGAAATATCCAGGCATTTACTTGATGGGTCGAAAAGCATACGGTGAAACTCTATCAATTGCATTTGCTGGAAAGAATCAACACCAAGATACTGGTGCAAAGATGGTTCATCTAGCTCCTGACACTACCTCAAAAATAACATCAAAATCTGTAAGTCGTGCAAATGGACGTTCTACATACAGAGGACTATTACGAGTAAGAAAGGGTGCAACCAATGTCAAAGCTACTGTTAGATGTGATGCATTGCTATTGGATGACACATCAAAGACAGATACATACCCATACATGGAAATTAATCAGGAGGATGCTACAGTAACTCACGAAGCAACTGTAGGAAAGATTGGAGACGAACAAATTTTCTATTTAATGAGTCGTGGTTTCACGGAGGAGGAGGCATTATCACTAATTGTAAACGGATTCATGGAACCATTTACAAAAGAGCTTCCAATGGAATATGCAGTAGAACTGAATAGGCTCATTAAATTAGAAATGGACAATTCAGTCGGCTAGTCTAAAAACAATCTTAACGATTAACAATGTCACAACTTACTTTATCATCAATAGATTCCTCACTAGTCGAAGAGATTTCTTCTAAAAGAAATGAGCCAGATTGGCTGAAGGAATACAGGAAAAACTCTCTTTCTATTTATCATGATTTGCCAGCAGAAGTTTCACCATTATACAACAAGTATACTGACGCTAGAAGAATGAATCCAGAACAGGTTTCATTATCTACAAACTCTGATTCTTCTGTACCAGATTTTTTAACTAAAAGATTAGATGAAATTAAAAACGAAATTAACATTGTTCAGATTGGCTCGAATATTCATTCAATAAATGTTGATGACGAACTAAAGTCAAAAGGGCTTGTCATTTCTTCATTGGATGATGCATTACAAAATCATTCTGAATTAATTCAAAAGACGTTAGAGAACTCAAACTCTAAGGAAGACAAGTACACAGCGCTGAACAATGCTGCATTTAATTCAGGAATTTTTGTTTACATCCCACAAAATCTTACTGTTGATAAACCAATTCATCTGGTATCTTGTTTATCCTTAGACGGAATATCTACAATATCTCGCAACATGATCATTGCTGAAAAAAACACACAAGTTTCAGTTGTACAGGAACTTTATGCTCCAAAGGCATCAAAGCAACAAGCATATCTTGAATTGCTAGACACACGTGTTGGTGAAAACAGCAAACTGGATTTCACAACATTACAAATCATGGATCAAAGCACAGTTAACTTTTCTACTAGAAGAACTCATCTTGCTCAAGATGCTAAGATAAATTGGTATCTTGGTTTGTTTGGCTCCATGTTGTCACGATATAGACTTGATTATGATCTTAATGGTACAGGCGCTGCTGTAAATGATGCTCAAGTGGTTTTTGGAAACAATGACCAGTCATTTGATCTAAATACTATTGTTAACCATAACGATCAATCGACTGAAGGAAAAGGTGTTGAAAAATCAATGCTAAAAGATACATCAAAATCATTATTCAAAGGTATGATTAGAAGTAATGAGAAGGCTGCAAACTCAAATTAATTTTTGTCTGGACGTTACCTTCTA
>JACNGK010000067.1:0-12319 GCA_014384145.1 Nitrososphaerota archaeon | reverse complement strand
TTGCAACTTATGGAAAAGGCTCAAAGTTTGACCAAAAATTGGCAAAAGGTTTTGTGGAATTATGGGGAATGCAGTCAACAGAAGCTAATAAATTACAAAAGAAAAAGTGAAAAAAATTATGAAATGCCCAGAATGTGATGCGGATCTAAATATCCCTGAAGACGCTGCTGTTGGCGAGATTGTTTCCTGTAGTGATTGCGGAGCAGACTATGAAATTTCAAAGAAAGATGGTTCTACGGTTGAAATCAAGGAAGCGGAAACAGTAGGCGAAGATTGGGGAGAATAATTGTCAAAAATTTGCATAGTATTTGACCGACTAAGAACGGAAGAAAAGATGCTTCAGAAAGAGGCGGCAGAACTTGGGCATGATACCTCTCTTATTGATGCTAAAACCACACAAATCAACACATCTAGTCAAATACAAGATTTTGATTTTGGGGATATAGTCTTAGAACGCTGTGTTAGTTACTATAGGGGATTATACTTTACTGCGTGTCTAGAATTTTTAGACATTCCTGTCATCAACGAGTTTAATGTTTCTACCATTTGTGGTAACAAGCTATTAACATCAATGCTGTTAAAAAAGAACAACATCCCAACACCAAAGACATACTTTTCTTTTTCTGGTGACGCGGCACGAGAAAATCTTGATAAGATTGGTTACCCTGTAGTAATAAAACCAATTATTGGAAGTTGGGGTAGGAACGTTATACCTCTTAAGGACAAGGACACAGCAGATGCAATCATTGAACAACGAGAAATTACTGATGGTCCTTTGGATAGAATTTTCTATCTTCAAGAGATGATAGACCGACCTCCAAGAGACATTAGAGTAATTACAATTGGAGATAAGGCAGTTACTGCAATGTATAGAAAGTCTTCAGACAGCTTCAAGACAAATATTGCATTAGGTGCGGAACCTGAAATTTGCAACATAACAAATGAAATAGAAGACCTGTGTGCAAAAGCCTCAAAGGCTGTTGGTGGAGGAATTCTTGGAGTTGACTTGATGGAAGACAAAGAAAAGGGACTAGTTGTACATGAAGTGAATAATACTGTAGAGTTTAAGGGTCTAGTCAAAGTCTCAAACGTAAACATCCCAAAAGAAATGATTGAGTTCGTACGAAACTCGATTAGAAAGTAAACCGTTAATAATAATAAATTATACCAAATCCGAATGATGTTACAATGAAAGTTGGAATAGTGGGTGCGTCTGGATATGTTGGCGGTGAAGTAGTCCGTCTACTGTTAAGTCACCCTGAAGCTGAAGTCTCGATGGTTACATCAACGAAACATGTTGGGGAATATCTGCATAGAATACATCCAAGCCTAAAGGGTTTCACGGAATTAACATTTTCGGAACTTGATTATGACAAAATGTCAGATAACTGTGATTTAGTTTTCACTGCAGTACCACATGGAACCGCAACCGAGATTGTAAAGGCATTTTATGATAGGGGAATGAAAATTATTGATCTTAGTGCAGATTATAGATTACACAATGCTGATGACTATACAAAATGGTATGGTTGGGAGCATCCACATCCTGATTACTTGCCAAAATCCATATTTGGTGTTCCAGAACTTCATAGGGACAAAATCAAAAATGCACAGTTAGTTTCTTGCCCAGGATGTATGGCGGTAACATCTACGCTTGCGTTGTACCCACTGATCAAAAATGATCTTATTGACACGGACCACATAGTTGTTGACTCAAAAATTGGTTCGTCTGGTGCTGGTGCTGGAGGTACATCTGGTACACAACATGCAATGAGAGCTGGAGTAATTCGACCTTACAAGCCTGCAAAACACCGTCATACGGGTGAAATTGAACAGGAACTTAGTGAGATTGCTGGAAAAAAAATCAAAGTTTCAATGAGCCCACATGCAGTAGATGTAGTTCGAGGAATTCTTTGTACGAATCACACATTCTTGAAAAAGGAAGTTGATGAAAAGGAAATTTGGAAAATTTATCGTGCTGAATTTGGCGAGGAACCATTCATCAGGCTAATACGTGACAAAAATGGCTTGTATAAGTTTCCTGACCCAAAGTTTGTGGTTGGTTCAAACTTTTGTGATATTGGATTTGATCTTGATGAGGATAACAACCGATTGATTGCACTTTCTGCGTCTGACAACTTGATGAGAGGTGCGGCAGGATCTGCTGTTCAAAACATGAACATAATGTCAGGCTTTGACGAGAAGCAAGGAATTATGTATTCCCCACTCACACCAGTATAACAAATGATTACAATCAAAATTGGAGGGAGTGTAGTTAATGACTTACATCCCTCTGTCGTAGCGGACATAAAAAAAGTAGTAGAGCAAGAGGAAGTAATTCTAGTTCATGGTGGGGGAAAGGAGGTTACCAAAGTAACGGAGCAGCTAGGCAAGGAACCAAGGTTCGTTGTTTCCCCTGGCGGTGTAAAGAGTAGGTATACCGACTTGGAAACTGCAGAAATTTTTACCATGGTTATGTCTGGAAGAATCAATAAAACAATTGTAAGGATGTTACAAAAAAATGGAATCAATGCAGTGGGTTTGTCTGGAATAGATGGAAAAATAATTCAGGCCGACAGAAAGAAAAAACTCATAATAATGAATGAAAAAGGACGAAAGCAAGCAATTGATGGCGGATATACAGGTAAAATCACACAAGTTAATGCATCTCTGATAAAATCCATTCTTGAACAAGGTTACACGCCAGTAATTTCTCCAATAGCAATTAGCGAGGAATCTGACTTTCTCAATGTAGATGGAGATAGAGCAGCTGCTAATATTGCAGGACAAGTAAAGACTGACAAGGTTTTATTCCTAACAAATGTTGATGGGCTGTTAATGGATGAGAAACTAGTGGATACTTTAACGCTAGCGAAAGCAAAAGAAATTTTGCCACAAATTGGATTTGGCATGGAAAAAAAGATACTTGCTGCAACTGAGGCGCTTGAGATGGGAGTAACGGAAGCAATAATTGCAAATGGTCAAAGGGAAAACCCCATATCATCTGCAATTGCACATAATCATTGTACGGTGATCGAAAATGAGTGAGGATCAATATTTAGGAAATCTTTACCAGCGATTTCCTGTAACCATAGAAAAGGGACTAGGCTCTCATGTATGGGATACTGATAACAACGAGTACATTGATTGCATGGGAGGATATGGAGTTGCACTAGTTGGTCATAGAAATGAGCGTGTTGTAAACGCGATTAAATCTCAAATTGACAAAGTGATTACTGTTCACAGCTCTTTCTACAATAAGACTAGGGAGGAGTTTTTACAGACTTTGATTGGCACTGCACCGTCAGGACTTTCCCAAGTTCATCTCAACAATAGTGGGGCTGAGTCTGTAGAGGCTGCTATAAAATTCGCGAGGAAATTCACTGGCAAAAAGAAAATGGTCGCAATGAAAGGTTCCTATCATGGAAAATCCATGGGTGCACTATCACTAACCTTCAATCCAAAGTACAGAGAACCATTTCAACCTCTTGTTGAAAAGGTATCATTTTCACCGTATGGAGATGTAAATGCATTACGCGATGTTGTTGATAAGGATACGGCATTTGTAATCTTGGAACCTATTCAAGGGGAAAGTGGAATTCATGTACCACCTGAAGGATTTTTACAAGAAGTTAGAAAGATATGTGATGAAAATGATAGCCTGCTAATATTTGACGAAATTCAATCGGGGTTGGGTAGAACTGGATGTATGTGGGCATCAGAACATTGGAAAACAGTTCCTGATATATTGTGTCTTGCCAAAGGAATTGCTGGTGGAGTTCCCATGGGTGTTACGTTAGTAAGACCAGATATACTATCTGTGATGAAAAAAGGAGAACACTCATCTACATTTGGAGGAAACCCGTTAGCGTGCGCTGCAGGAACTGCTACACTTCATGCACTAACACAGGATGGTTTGATTGAAAATGCAAAAAGTATTGGAGAAAAATTCTCGAATGGTTTGGAAGAGCTCAAATCAAAGCATCCAATCATTAGAGAAGTTAGAGGCAAAGGGCTAATGATTGGTGTTGAATTGAAATTTGAAGTAAAGGATATCTTAATGGAAGGAATCAAAAACGGATTGCTGCTCTTGTACTCTGGCAGAAACATCCTAAGATTTCTTCCTCCGTTGGTCATTTCCGAGGAGGATACTGTAAAAACACTACAAATACTAGATAAATTACTTACAAACGAGGAGAATAGAAGAAATGCATAAGGACAAAGTAGACGAATATATTTTGGAATTTTTGCGTAAGGATTCCAGAGAGTCTTTTGTTGAAATTGGGAAAAAACTGAAACTTTCAGAATCGGCTATCAGACATAGAGTAAAAAATATGGTTGGTAACGGAGCGATAACTAAATTCACGATTGAGGAAGGAGGTGGTCAACCAGAGGCACTCGTTCTGGTATCAGCTGATTCATCAATTGATACATCAAAGGTTTCTTCAAAACTCACAAAACTCAACGGGATAAAAAAAATCTATGAAATTACTGGCCAGTATGATATCTGTGTAATCGTTCAGGCACCAACTATAAGCGAAATTAACGCATGTATTGATAATTTGCGAAAAATTAGTGGTGTAACTGACACCAACACTGTAATAATTCTTAAAACTATATCATAAACGACAATCGTCACATTTTTGTAAACACTAACTAATTTAGGATCAATTGGTTTCTAAAACGACGATCTTAGTACGATTATCTTTATATTAATGATTTTATACACCGAATTCAGCAATGAATGATCCGAATTACTATGCAGAGGAATATAACTCCATTGGAAAGGAACCCAAGAAAATAAGAATTTTAGATTCTACACTAAGGGAGGGAGAACAACATCCGGGCGTTTCATTTACTGTTAAACAAAGAATTCAGATTGCCTGGGAACTTGATTACTTTGGTGTTGATCAGATTGAGATATCCCCAATTATTTCTGGTGATCATGCAGAAGCAACTAAAACAATTATCAAACAGGGATTACGAGCAGACATTGTAGCACATGGAAGAGCACTGAATGATGACATTGATATTTCATTGAAGTGTGATGCGTCTTGGGTTGCAGCATATCTCGGAATATCTGACATTCATCTAAAAGATAAGCTCCGAATATCAAGAGAGCAAGCGCTAGATAGAGCAGTTCAAACTGTAGAATACGCAAAATCACACGGATTGAAAATTAGGTTTACTGTTGAAGATGGAAGTAGGGCGGACCCACAATTTCTGATCAATGTCTGTAGGGCAATAGAAGATGCAGGGGTGGACAGGATTAGTCTTCCTGACACTGTTGGAATCTTAAGACCCATAGGTATGTATAATTTTGTTAAGAAAGTTCGTTCTGAAATCAAAACCCCACTCGATGCACATGTTCATAATGATATTGGTTTTGCATTGGCTAATGCGTTTGCTGCATGTGACGCCGGAGCTGATCAAATTCATACAACAATCGATGGTATTGGAGAAAGGACGGGGATACCATCTCTTGCAGAGACTGCAGTAGCACTTACCTATTTGTACAAATCACCAAATGATTTTAGGCTTGACATGCTAGCTGATCTTTCAAGACTAATTGAACAATATACAGACATTAGACCTTACGATTCAAAACCAATAGTTGGTTCTTCAGCCTACAAACATAAGGCTGGCACACATCTTGCCGCAGTTTTGAAAAATCCAGCTGCATATGAGCCAATTCATCCAAGAATGGTAGGAAACAGACGAAGAATTGTATTTGGCGAATTAGCTGGTAAGACTGGCGCAGAATATCTAATGTCACTCTTAGGTATGAAAAAAGATACAGATAATGCAAAAAATATTGCCGCAGGCTTGAAGAATATTAGAATGGGTGATCTACTTGATATACCACTTGAAGATGAAATGGAAAGAAAGATAATTAGTGACAAAAAATGAAGGAGGTACAGAAATGACTAATTGCCCTGAATGTGATGCAGGAATAGCTATTCCTGAGGATGCGGTTGATGGTGAGATTGTAACCTGCGCTGAATGTGGAGCAAGCTTCGAACTGGCTAAGGGTTCTGATGGATTTGAGCTAAAACCAGCCCAAACTGTTGGAGAGGACTGGGGGCAGTGACCGATAAAATCACAGTTCTTTATGATACAATCCGTCTCGAAGAAAAACTGTTGATCAAAGCCGCGGAGAGGCATGATATCAATATTGAGATGGTTGACTGTAAACAACTGTTTGTAGATTTGAACAAAAATACGCGTGAATTTGGGGCTGTCTTACAGCGCTGTGTAAGCTATTATCGGAATATTCATTCTACTGCAACACTTGAAGGTCTTGGTGCTAGGGTAGTCAACTGCCTAAACACTGGACTTCTTGCTGGAAACAAGCTTTTCACACATATGTTACTGCAGAAGGCAGGAATTCCTACGCCTGAAGCTACAATAGCTTTTTCGAAAGAATCTGCCATGGAATCGCTTGAAAAAACTGGATATCCAAAGATCATCAAACCAACTGTTGGCAGCTGGGGTCGAATGGTATCAAAACTAAATGACAGGGATTCAGCTGAAGGTGTTATTGACGCAAGGGAATCGATGCATCCAGCTTATCAAATGTACTTCTTAGAGGAATTTGTACAAAGGCCACCTAGGGATATACGCGCAATAGTGATAGGCGATACTGTTGCAGGTGCAATTTACCGAGTTTCTAATGATACTAATTGGAAAACAAATACGCACTTGGGTGGTTCCGCAGAAGTGTGTGAAGTTTCAAATGAGTTGGAAGATATTTGCATAAAAGCTAAAAACACTGTTCAAGGGGAAATTGTCGGTGTTGATCTAATGGAAAGCAACGACAAGGGATTAGTAGTTCATGAGATTAATAATACAACTGAATTTCGAAACGTTGTAAAAGTAACAGGCAATGATATTCCAACACAGATGTTAGACTATCTAAAAAACTCGAGTAGGTAAAAATGGAACAACACTTCACCGTTACAACAAGACATTATGTAAAGACGTTAGAGAGAGCGTTAAAGCTATACACTCCATCATTACATGAAAAAAGCCTAGCTGACTTTCTTGCTACTGTATGTGAGGATTTAGGTTTCAGGGACATACATACAGATGATGTTGGTAATATTATTGCCACAAAAGGTTCCGGGTCGCCAAAAATTATGTTATGTGGACATATGGATACTGTGCCGGGAAGAATCAGGGTAAGGAAGGAAGATGATTATATTTTTGGAAGAGGTTCATCTGATGCAAAGGGTCCACTTATTGCAATGCTGTTTGCTGCTGCAAGTGTAGAGGAAAATAATGGTACTGTTACGTTTGTAGGTGCAGTAGATGAGGAAGGTAATGCTACTGGAATTAAAAGTCTGACTAGTGACAAACCAGATGTAGATTATGCGATATTTGGTGAGCCAAGTGGAACAAAACAAATCACCATTGGATACAAAGGACGTATTGCCATTAATTTGAAAATCAGTGTTAGAGATAGTGCACATGCCAGTGCTCCTTGGCTGGCAAAAAATGCAATTGAAGAATCATCACTATTTGTTAATGAAATCAAAGCTAAACTAGAATCAGGACAAGAAAACAAAACGAAAGGAATGATGTTGACTGCTACTATAACGGAAATAAAGGGAGGTCTAAGCCATAATGTTACACCTAGGGAATGTGATTCAACATTGGATATCAGAATCCCAGTTGGTACTAGTTGCAAGTCAGTTGAAGAAAAAATTTCCGAAGTAGTAAAGGAAATTTCCAAAAAGCAACAAGTAGAGGCATTCTATTCAATTATAGATGAAACTGAACCATTTGAGGCAGAACATAATTCACCTCTTGTAAGGGCTCTAACTCTAGGAATTTTAGACATAGAAAAGAATAGGCCTACATTGATTAGAAAAACAGGTACGGGCGACATGAATGTTATAGGCAACAAACTGAGTATTCCGGTTGTGACTTATGGTCCGGGTGATCCTCATGCTGCGCACACAACTGATGAAAAAATCTCCATTGACGAATACCTTCGAGGAATAGAGGTTCTGAAAAGAACCATACAGCATTTAAAACGACTGCATGATAAAATCAAGTAATGCTGTGGTTTGTGGGACTAGGTATATCTGGCACTCAATCAATTCCAATTGAAGTTGTAAAAATCATTCAGGAAGCAGATTTTGTATATCTAGAAGCATTCACAAGTCCAATTTCCAAGCAACATGAAGACGAAATTAAAAACATGGTTAATGGAAGTTTCAAAATTGCAAAAAGATGGTTAGTAGAAGATGGACAAGAGATACTTAAGAGAGCCAAAAATTCTACTGTTGTCTTACTGTCATATGGAGACCCATATATCGCAACAACGCACATAGAACTTAGAACTAGAGCAAAATTGGAAAAGATTGAAACAAAAACAATTCATTCTGCTTCAGCTATAACATCAATGATAGGAGAAGCAGGATTACAGTTCTACAAAATTGGAAGGATGATGACTATAATGAATGAAAAAAAATCTACAATGACTCCATATAGTACTATTTTCAAAAATTTAACAGAAGGTCTTCACTCTGTAATATTATTAGAATACAATCAAGATAAAAACTATTTTCTTGATCCAAAGAATGCTATATCAAATTTACTAGATATTGAAAGGGAGTACAAAAAAGATGTTTTAACAAATGATACATTTGCTATAGTTGCTTCGAGAATTGGATTTGAAACACAAAAAATTATCTCTGGAAAATTCAGTAATCTACTTAAGATTGATTTTGGTGAACCACCACATAGTATAATTATTACAGGTAAATTGCATTTTACAGAATCAGATGCAATTAATGTGTTGACAGAATGTTTAGATAAACCATCAGACAATTCAAGTAAAATTAAAAACATTTCAGTACAAATGATTGAAAAATATGTACCAATGGTCAGAAAAGCATTAGAAGAAATTAGACCACTGTATAACGATTCAAAAGAATTCCAAGAGGTTTTTGAGAATGCAGAACTATACATTAATGATGCAGAAAATTTCTTAAAACAAGGAAAGAATGAAACTGCGATTTTAAGCATTGGTTATGCGGATGGTTTAGTGGATGCACTAAGAATTGCAAAGGGTATAGACCCAAAAATGTAATTTAACGATGCGTTAAAAAGTGAAGAAATAATGAGGAACTACCATTGGATTTAAAAAAATCACCAACAAAAAAAATTGTGTTAGCTGGAGGAGTTTTTGATATAATTCATCCAGGACATATACATACACTTAATGCAGCAAAAGCCTTAGCCGATGTGTTAGTAGTTGCAATTGCTACTGACAAAACTGCTCAAAAGATGAAAAAGAGACCACCATTACATAATCAAGAATTAAGACAAGAACTAGTAAGCTGCTTATCTATGGTTGATAAGGCCATTGTTGGTCATGAAGATGATATTTTTGAAACGGTAAAAGCGATAAAACCGGACATCATTGTGTTGGGATATGATCAAGTTCATCAGGAACAATTCATATCTGACGGATGTAAACGCATCAACCTTGATGTTGAGATAGTAAGGTTGCAATCTCCAGTACCTCATCTATCAAGCTCAGAGATCGAAAAAAAATACGGAAAGGATATTCATGGTCTGTAGTTTACTATGATTTAAGAATCGATTTTAATCGTAACTTTAGAGCCGGTTTTCAGCCTAGTAGTTTTACGTAAGTTATTTTTTGATATCAATTCAATTACTGAATTATCGTGATGTGTTCTTTCAAGACGTATTAATTCACATTTGATAGAATCATTCAGCGTAGCATGAAAACATTTTACCCAACCATATGTTCTTTTCCCATCAGAAAATGGATCTATAATTATACTGTCAAGATCATCTAACTGTTGAATGATTTGAGTAGCCTGTAACTGATTTAATTTTATGTTTAGTGTACCTGGAAAAGGAATGTAGCCAATCTTTACTTTGAATTGTTTAGTGTAGCCATTTAATGACATGTAATAAGCTCCCTCACCAAGCCCCGAAATTACTGAACCATTCAATTCTAGGTATGAAGGAGACGAGTCTAAACTGCAACCCAAAATTGAATGAAGTTTAACAAGCTCAGAGTACCCCTTCTGGGTAATTTTAACAGAAAGTTGTCGTCCGGTCATTACCCTATCAATGAACCCACCATTTTCTAACTCCAAAATGTGCTTTGAGGCAGCCTGTTGAGATTTTTTTATGCTTCTCCCAAGGGACGATGTAGTAATCTGAACAAAGTTATTCCTAGCACCTTTAGATAATAACTCTGCTAAGGTGATAATATGTTGAATTTTAAGATCAGGCATTAATTAACTAATGCCAAGCTCCGTAAATGTTTTTAGAGTAATACCATCACTATTTGATAAATTTGCAATTCTATGACCTATAATACATTCAATTCCAGATTGTTTAGCGCCATCTAACAGCCGTTGAGTTATTATCCCATCTAAAATCAGATACTTTATTCCAGACTGTGTGGATAATTTTTCAACAAGCTCACTAATGGGAACTTTGAACAATTGATTGTTATCAGAATCGAGTCCTATAGCTTCCAGTGTTTCGTTTAGATCTTGATACACTTTGCTTGTAGCCTCTGCTAATGGCTTATCGGCTTCACTTACTTCTTTCGGTTCGGCGGTTTGTTGTTTTACATCATCTGTTACAGCCTTTAGAATATCTGCAACACGTTGAGGGGTTAGTTCTTCCACTTCAACACCTTCATCTGCACGAAGCTCAAGATCAATGTTAACAACTGACTTTAACTCTTTGAGAATAAATCCTCCAGCCCTGTCACCGTCTAAAAATGCTACCACTTTATCTTTTTTTGCACAAAGGTCTTTGATAGTTTCATCAATCTTTGCACCCTCGATAGCTAAAGCATTATCATAACCAGCTCTCAATAAATTTAAGATGTCTGCTCTGCCCTCAACAAGAATTACCCATGATGAGTCAAAAACTCCCGTACTACATGGAAGCTTGTTCGGTCCATATGTAGTAATTTTGCCTGCAGAACCCTCATGAACATCTTTTAGCATGGTATCTCCTTCACTAACAGATTTGGTAGACCATTTCTGTTTGATCTCCTTCGCTCTGCGTACAATATCCTCTTTTTTTGATGCACGTACATCATCTATAGCATCAAGATTAAACTTAGAGTCAAATGGACCGACCTTGTCTATACTTTCAATTGCAGCTGCAATTAACGCACAAGTATCAACATCAGTACTCATTGGAAGTAATACGGTACCGGAAGTAGTGTTTTCAGTAGCTGTGGTGTCTACTTCAATTCTACCAACCTTAGAAACACGCTGAAGCTCATTCAGATTCATCTCAGGGCCTAAGAGACCCTCAGTCTGACCGAATACAGCCCCTACAATGTCTGCTCGCTCAACCAGACCGTCGACTTCAAACGATAGTTTAACGTGATACTTGACGATGCCTGTGTATGGCAAATTATTCTCATCTCCTTAATATTCAATAAGCATAAAATTTCAAATCATGGTTATAAGTGCTTGCGGCAAAAAATTAGTTTTTAGTAATAAAATAAAATAAAAATTAAAAAAATAATTACTCAGTACTGAGCGATGAACCGCATGAGCCTTCGCCGTTCGATCCCGATCGGCCCGTGCTGTGTCTCGTGATCGATCGAAGCTGTTCCGTGCGCCCAGTGTTGGAAGCCATTGAAGCCGCGGTAGCGGCTGGAGTCGACTGGCTGCAAATTCGAGAACGCGGATGCGAAAGCGGTGAGCTGCTTTCGTTTGCGCAGGACGTCCACGCAGCGGCGAAACGCGGAGCGAACGGCCGAAACGTTCCGGTGCTCATCAATCGGCGTGTCGACATTGCGCTCGCGACGCAAGCAGCCGGAGTTCACCTTGGATTCGATGCCATGTCCCCGACCGATGCGCGAACAATCCTTGGCGGCGAAGCGTTGATCGGCACGTCCGCGCATTCCACCAAGGACGTTGAAGCCGCGGCACAAGCCGGCGTCGACTACGTACACCTCGCGCCGATCCTGCCCCCCCTTTCAAAAGCTGCGACCCGCCCTGCCCTTGGCTATGAGGTTTTGGCTGAAGCTGCGCGTCTCGGCGTCAGAGTCCTCGCTCAGGGCGGAATCGAAGCACAACACTGCGGCGACGCGTTGGCAGCCGGTGCGACAGGCATCGCGGTGACGGGTTCCATCTTGATGAGTCCAGACCCAGGCAAGGCAGCTGCGATGCTTCGCAGTGCATTGGACACCGCGGCGGGCAGCTAGCTTCCAGACGGCGATTCGACCGTTGCGCCATCCGAAGCCTTCCTGCCGCGTAGGCCTGCGTTATAAATCAAGTCGCCGCGCGCGGTGCCG
>JACNGK010000090.1:0-12405 GCA_014384145.1 Nitrososphaerota archaeon | reverse complement strand
GTGCATGCCTTTTTAGGCTTGGAAAGCGATTACGAATACCTCTACCCATTATTGCGCCCTGCAGTAAACCAATTCCCAAAACTGCAGCAAATGTAATTAAAAAATTCTGCTCTGCTAAATCAAATATATTCAAATCTTATTCACTTCAGTATAAAATTAAAATGCAATTAATATTAGTGATTACTGATTAACTTTGTCCTTCAATACCCATCAGGGTTAACGTTGAACGAATTTTGTCTATTTTACGTATTTTCCAAGTTATTGTTTCACGCAGATCCTCTACCTGGACAGATTCAATTTTAGCCAATATATCATAAGCACCAAATGTACCGTGTACTTCTTTTATGCCATCGATAGTTTTTAGTGCAGTTATAACTTGCTCCTCTGAACCAATCTCACAATTGATCAAAATATATGCCTCAGCCATAGTTGTATTATATCATACGAATATTTAACCTGAGATGTATTCTGCAAGATTTTTTATAATGTTATACGTGTATTAATTCAAAATGGAACCAAAAGGTTACGAATTATTAAAAATCGAGACAGAAATTACTGTTCTTGAAAAAGAACTTTCTGCACTTTTTGAAGATTTTAAAAAATATGAATCAAAAAAGGATGCAACGATGGAAAATTCTGCATATCAAAAACTGCAGAAAATGAATGTTTGTTGTTTAAACCTACTCCAAACTTATAGAAAATATACTAAAAATCTAAAAAACAACATATGATAAATTGGTTACCAAACAGATTTCATACATACATTATCTTTAATTCGCTAGGTATTTCAAACCCTAAAAATATTCATAAAATATGCAAACAAAAATCGGAGTAGAATTTGAGATAGATTTTGCTCATACATTAAAAGGTCATCCAAAATGTGGGAAACCGCATGGACATACAGCTAAAATAATAGTAGAAGCAGCTGGCGAATTAAAAACTGGGTCAACATATGAAGATAATATGGTAATAGAGTTTGATGAGATGAAAAAAATATGCTGGCAAACTATCCAACAGCTAGATCATACAAACCTTGATGGCATGTTTGATTTTCCTACGTCGGAAAATATAGCGATGTGGATTTTTGAGAACTTGAAGGACAAGATCCCTATTTATGGTGTAAAATTCTTTGAGGGTAGTAACAAATACTGTGAAATAACAAAAGATAATACCTGATTTTTTCTAACTCTTATTTTTTCTAATAGCATTTTGAAGTTCAGTAAATGCATTCTGTACATCCATAACAGCTGCACTGTCTTCTAATGTACTGATATCTCCAACATTCTCATTACTTGCAATTGCCTTTAATACACGTCTCATTATTTTACCACTACGAGTTTTTGGTAATTTTGTCACAAAATAGATCTGGCGTGGAGTAGCAATTGGTCCGATCCCATTCCTAACAGTTTCTATTAGTTCTGTTCGTAATAATTCTCTAGTTTTTTTTGCATTTTGTTTCAAAACTACAAACGCTACTATTACCTCACCCTTTATCTCATCAGGAATTCCACATACTGCAGCTTCTGCAATATCTCTATGTGAAACTAGACTACTTTCTAGCTCTGCAGTTCCAATACGATGTCCTGCAACTTTTAGAATATCATCAGCACGACCAAGAAGCCAAAAATAGCCATCAGGGTCTTTGGTTGCATAGTCTCCAGGATAATAACAATTTTTAAATTTTGACCAGTAAACATTTTTGTATTTTTCATCATCCCCCCATAACGTAAGGAGCATTCCAGGCCATGGTTTTCTTATTACCAGATATCCCTTTGTATCTGGAGGTAATTCATTACCACGTTCATCAACTACAGTAATGTCAATTCCTGGTATTGGTCTTGTAGTAGAACCTGGCTTGAGTGGAATTGTTTCAAGACCTGGAAGTGGTGAAAGTATCATACCACCTGTTTCTGTTTGCCACCATGTATCAATTATTGGACATTTTGATTTTCCAATTGTCTTAAAGTACCAAATCCAGACCTCAGGATTTATTGGTTCACCAACTGTTCCCAGAAGTCTAAGTGATGAAAGTCTAAACGAGTTTGGGATAGCATTACCAAACTTCATGAACATTCTGAGCGCCGTTGGTGTGGTATAAAAAATTGTTACACCATATCTATCAATGATATCCCATATTCTTGATATGTCAGGATAATCAGGTACCCCCTCATACATTATTTCAGTTGCTCCATGAAGAAGTGGTCCATATACCACATAGCTATGACCTGTAACCCACCCAATATCTGCGGTACAAAAAAAGATGTCAGAATCTTTGATATCAAATGCCCATTGGAATGTTGAATTCAAATGAGTAAGATACCCACCTGTCCCATGAAGTACACCCTTTGGCTTCCCAGTTGTTCCTGAAGTATACAAAATGAAAAGTGGATGAGTGCTCTCAAGATGCTCTGGTTCACATTTATCAGATGACCCATTCATTAATTCATGCCAAAGACTATCTTTTGGACCAAGTTGTAAATTTCCCTCAGCTCTTTTTAAAACTACAACATGTTCTACAAAATCAAGTTCGCTTATCGATTCGTCAATAATCCCTTTTAGATCTATCGAACTACCTCTTCTATACCCCACATCAGCAGTAACTATCACCTTAGATTTTGAATCATCAATTCTGTCTCTTAATGAGGTTGCACTAAAGCCAGAAAACACAACTGTATGGATAGCCCCTATTCTGGCACAGGCAAGCATAGTAATTGGGAGTTCAGGTACCATAGGAAGATAAATTGTAACACGATCACCTTTTTTGATTCCAAGTGATTTTAGGACATTTGCAAATTTACAAACATCAGTATAAAGATCTGCATAAGTTATTGTTCTACTAGTACCGTCCTCTCCTTCCCAGAGTATAGCGGGTTTTTTTGCTATGTTAGCTTGATGCACATCAAGTGTGTTGTAGGATGCATTGATCTCACCACCGATAAACCATTTAGCAAATGGCGAATTCCATACAAGAGTTTCTGTCCACGGTTTGAACCATGAAAGTTTTTTTGCCTCTTCATTCCAAAATGAAACATTATCCGATTCAGCATTTCTTCTTGTCTTTGTATCTAAATTTCCTAAACCGATTTTATAATAATCCATACCCATTGTTTTCAATTATAAAACAAGTAGGTTATTTCTAAATGTTAATAGATGTTCAGATGTTTATGGCTAATTAAAAAACTAAATTAGTTGTTTTGTTCCATTCTGGACATCCAATCAGATTCATTAGATTCTGATGATTCTTCTTGGTTGTCTTGCTGGTCAGCATGGGTTTGTGGAGCTGATTCTGAGTTTTCTGCTGGTGGTTTTGGTAAAACATATTGTTGTCCTGTTCCAGTATTGTCTGATGAATCAAGATAGGAAACAGCAGATTCTTGTACCATTTCTTTTTTAGGTTGAGTTAATTCTATACTTTCCAACGATAGTTCCTCAAGGCGCCTTTGTACATTACCAACTTCAACTCTTTCGTGTGATAATCGTTCAAGAAGGTTGTTACAGTGTTTCTGTATAGTTTCAAATGTAGAATCAGATATCTCTTCACTTTTGAATTGTACTTTTGCATCAAACATCATTACTTTAATTATTCTTTCTTGGCTATCTAATTCTTCCAAACGTGCTGATAATTCATCTCTTACTTTTGATTCTGCTTCATCTAATTCCATCAATTTTGTTTTGCATTGGTCATGAATTACGTCTGCATCAGATTGTGTTGCATCATTTTCTGACATAATACCCATCAATGCCTTAAGACGTGAAAGTGTAAGCCTCTTTTCTTTCAAAATCTTTTGTGCGTCTATTCTCCATCCTGGAATATGGATCACAACATCTCCTTGTAACACAAGATGTTCGTATGGAATTTGTTTAAGTCCCTCTGATCCACAATCGATGCCAACTGTCTGAATTTGACCATCGATATGAGTAAGTGTACCCAGTACATTTCCAATAATAGTGCCATACATATCCTTCACAGGTCTGCCAATGATTGAGACTTCTTCCTTGGTCATACGTGATAGTGTAATTAGCCATATAACCTACGGAGTGTAAAAATCGTTTCCTGATTTTGTAAGAAGAAATTAACTAATAATATAATCGTGCGTGAGAATTCACAATTTTAAAATTATGATACATCCAATAAGCCATATGATTGACAAAAACGAGTTAAACCAAATTCTGGCATTTGTTTCAAAAAAATGGACTGATCTAAGTCGTGACCCTGATAATAAGGCGCTAAAATCATTACCTAGTGCTTTCTGGATGAACTCTCTTGGTGGCCCAACTAATAACAATGGCAGATGGGTTACAACAATAATGTATACCGAAAACGAGGAAGAAGCAAACAGATTCAAAGATGTGTTGATGAGATGGCAATCCAAACCACAACAGCCAAAATCACCCGATTTGGTTCAAATAAAAGGAACAAAAGAAAACTCTGAAAATAAAAATTAGTTTAGACAGACACAGGATTTTTTGGCTCGAAACTGATCGTGTTTTTTGTTACGCTATAATTTATTACACCACAAATGATGATTAAACAATGCAGGAAAAATTTTCATCTTCTGAAAGAAAAAAACTTTTAAAACATTTCTCGAATATTGACAATTCTGTTTTTGTCATTACAACACCTAAACAAGTTGATCGAGGCGCACTCATGTCTAGATATAGTAGAACGGATAAAACTATGCGTAGGGTATTTCTTGATGAGTTTTTAAAAAATCAAAATCGTGGAGAGGAATTTTACAAACGTGTTCTGCTTGAATATGGCGATGATTCAGTTGCTGAATTAGGTAGTGCACAAATTGCGATCGAAGGATTGTCAAACATTGCTGTGAAAAAAATTGAGGATAGAAGAATTGGATTATCCTATTTAGAAAAATCATCAAGGTATGTAGCTTGGGATAAAAAATTAAATGGCAAATACAAATTTTTCCGTGAGCCAACTTTAATGAAATCACGTTTTGTTGATGACTATCTGGAATCATGCAATTTGGATTTCAACATATATGCAAAGAATGTCCAGCCAATGTTAAAATTCATACGAGAAAATGATCCCATTGAAAATTACAAATTTAAATCACAAGATGGCACTGAAAAGAAAATTTCGAAATTAAAGAATGAAAATGACATAAAATCTGCTAATATGATTTATCGTGCTGCAACGAAAGCAAAGGCATTGGATGTTTTACGTGGATTGTTACCTGCATCAACACTAACTAATGTTGGTATCACTGGAAATGGTCGCGCGTTTGAATATCTTATAACAATTCTTTTTAGCTCTAAATTGACTGAAGAAAAACAGCTTGCATTTAAAATTAAACATGAATTAGATGCCACAATCAAATCATTTGTCAGTCGTGCAAATGACAAATATGGAAAGGCATTACAAAAATATTTCAATGACATTAAAAAAATTTCGTACAGGGTATCTAGAAATAATATTCGTGGTAAACCAATTCTTGGAAATAATGTAAAATTAGTAGAATTTGAGCCTGAATTAAGATCAATAAACAGTATTATCACCGCATTAATTTTTGAACAATCTCCTAGCCTTTCATTTGACCAAATTTTTAAAAATGTGAAAAAAATGAGTAAAAAATCAAAAATTAAGATTGTTGAACAGATAATCAATGCAAGACAAAATAGAAGGCATAGACCCCCAAGAGCCTTTGAAATGACTGGTTACACATTTGATCTGCTAACAAACTTTGGAATGTTTAGAGACCTTCATAGACATCGAGCACTTACACTTGAAAGACAGTTACTTACAACAGATCATGGTTTTGATACACCAAATGAAATCATAGAACTTGGAATTGAAAAAGACTTTGATGATTGTATGTATCTAACCAAATCTATTTTTCAAAAAATGAGACATAAATTTCCAGAACAATCCCAATACATTGTAAATTTTGCCTACAATTATCCATATTACATGCGCTTTAACCTCCGAGAGGCAACTCACCTAATTGAACTAAGAACAGTACCACAGGGTCATGCAGACTACAGAAAGATTGTACAAGAAATGTATCGCTTGATTAACAAAAAACATCCAACATTATCAAAAATCATGAAATATGTTGATTTGAATCAATATGATTTAGAAAGATTTGAATCTGAGAAACGTACAGAAGAAAAAAGAAAAAAAATTGAATGATAAAATTTCTAAAACAGATAATGAGTGGAAAAGCCAACTATCATCAGATGAATATAGTATATGTAGGGGAAAAAATACCGAAGCCCCATTCACGGGAATTTATTGGGACTGTAAAGATAAAGGGACTTACAAATGTACATGCTGTGGTCTAGAACTTTTTTCATCTGAAACAAAGTTTGATTCTGGAACTGGTTGGCCTAGCTTTTCTCAGGCATTAAATAATGATAACATTGAGTTTGTGAAGGACACCAGTTACGGTATGTTAAGGACTGAAGTAAATTGTAAAAAATGTGGTGCGCATTTAGGGCATGTTTTTGACGATGGACCACAACCAACTAAACAAAGATATTGTATCAACTCGGTCTCTCTACGTTTAGATAAGTTAGACTAAATAATCCATTGAGAATTACTATACCATGCGAATAATACTTTGTGGCTTTGGGGTTGTTGGTCAAAGTTTTGCAAAACTACTGGAATCAAGATCTGAAGATTTGTATGCAAGATATGGACTTAAACCAAGAATCGTAGGTGTGTTCGACAGAAATGGTAGCGCGATAGATCCTTCAGGTCTAGATATTAATAGATTGATTGATGTTAAAAAAAAATATAGTTCTGTAAAAAAGTACGCTGATACAAAAAATAGTATTTCAGGATTTGAAATAATTAACGATTTGGAGGCAGAAGTTCTCATTGAGACTACTGAGAGTAACTACAAAGATGCAGAACCTGGAATGACGCATATTGTTAATGCGATGAAACGAGGTATGCATGTTATTTCAGTAAACAAAGGCCCATTGGCACTTGCATTTCCCTCACTGATGGAGATTGCGGCATATAACCAAGTTCTTTTTCGGTTTAGTGGAACAGTTGGTGGTGGTACACCAATTTTAGATTTTGCAAAAAATAGTTTGAAAGGTGAACGAATAGTTTCATTTTATGGTATACTGAATGGTACTACAAACTATATCCTAACCAACATGGCAAATGGTATGTCATTCAATGATGCTCTAGACGATGCTAAACAGAAAGGTTATGTTGAAGCAGATGAATCGCTTGACTTAGATGGTCTTGATGCTGCTGCTAAGCTTGTAATTTTGGCAAACTGGATAATGGGAATGAAAGTTGTAATATCTGACATTAAAAGAACTGGTATTAGAAAAATAGATAATGCAGATATAAAACGTGCCGCAGAAAAAAATTCTGCGATTAAGTTGATTGCATCATGCAACAAAGAATTGACTGTCGCTCCAAAAGAAATTCCCACTGTTGATCCTTTATGTGTCAGTGGAACATTAAATGCAATTTCATTTACATCGGAGCACTCAGGAACACAAACCATTATTGGTCGTGGTGCTGGAGGTATCGAAACAGCCAGTTCTATTTTACGTGATCTAATAGACATAAGAAATGAGAGCACAAAAACTTGAAATCAAATCTAATATCAAAAAGTGAAACCGCTAAAATATTTGAGGCATTAAACACACAATGGAAAATAGAAGTGCCCAAACAAAAAAATGTAAGAACACATCAAATAGATGAAAAAGGAGTTATAATAACTGGTAATGGAGTAACTGCAGTAAAAATAGGTGAAGACATATTGCCTTTTTTGGGCGATATTCCAATTTTAGAAAAATTTCCATATGTGGTAGTTGACATGGGTGCCATCAAATTCGTATGCAAGGGCGCAAATATAATGAGACCCGGTATCACAAAATTTTCTGATTTTGAAAAGGGTGAGATAGTTTGTATTATAGAAGAATCACAGCATAAATTTTTAGCCGTAGGCAAGGCAGAAATTCCAAGTAAACAATTAGATGAAACAAAAAAAGGTGAAGTGGTAAAAAATATGCATTATATATCAGATATTTTTTGGGAATCTGAAAAAGAAATAAAATACTAGGAGATGTTTTCAGTAGTTTCTTTAGCGCCGTCTTTGTTCATCACTAAAACATCAATATTATCGCCACTTGCTGAATCCCTCATGCTAGCAGCACGAACTGATTTAACAGCAAGATCAACAGCTTGTGCCTCAGTAAGATCCTTTTTGTATTGTGGGTCCAAAACGCCTAATGCCATTTCCGCTCCAGTGCCAACAGCCGCATAATCATCAGGTAGAACTGAGCCAAGTGGATCTAAAGTGTATATTGTAGGCTTACCAACTAAACCACCCACAATAACTTGTGTCAATAACGGAAAGAACCTTCTTTCATACATCATGTTTGACATCATTTTTGCGACTGTGTTAGGTGGTACATCTCGTTTAATCTCCATTCTTCTAATTTTAGCCAATGCTGCAATTTGCAATGAAAGAATCTGCATATCCGCAACCAGACCAGCACATGCAGCACCAACATAAGGTGTAATCACAAATGTCTTTTTGGTGGTTTTACTAACTACAAAATTACCATAAGCTATTCTGCGTTCGCTTGCAAAAACCACGCCATCATTAAATGTAATACCAACGGCTGTTGCACCTGGCATATACATTGCAGTCATAGATCAAGTGGATTTTGAGGAGAATAAAAGTTATTGCGATGACATATTTACAAAGTACTAGTTAGATCTAGCAAAATTATCTAAGATAAGACACATGCATTTCGTGGCTTTTTTTAGTAAATCAATGCGTGTAAACTCGTTTGGAGAATGAATACGTGAAAATACGTACGTAGATCCAATAGCAATTGCTGGTGCCTTCAGAATACTTGTAAATGCATGCATAGGACCAGTTCCAGCACTAGAAATACTCAAAAGATATTTCCCAAATGATCTACGTGCAGCGTCTGTAACATCAGAGACAAACACATGTTTGGAATTTGTCCTTGCCGCGGCTTCACCATGATATATCTTAATTTCAATATCACCAAATCCTTTACTTCTTAGATGACGTTTTAATCTCATAGCCTGTTTCTTTGGATTCATTTTAGGCACCAGTCTAAAATCAATTTTTACACGTGCCTCAGCTGGTAGAACAGTTTTTGCACCTTCACCATAATATCCGGAAACTATTCCTGCTATGTTGCATGTGGGTTCAGCAACCAGAGATTTTTTAACTTCAAGTCCAGTTTTGTTTCCTAAAAATTTCTTAACTCCGTATTCCTTTTTGAACTCTTTCTCATCAAATGGAAATGATTTGAGAATTTTAATATCTGATTTGGCAAGAGGTTGTACTTCCTTATACCAATCCTTGATTAAGATTTTCCCTGATGAATCACGAAGTGTTTTTATGGCTTCAACTAAACGCCAAGCAGGATTTTTAATCAATACGGCAAGACTTGAATGTGCATCCATCTTTGATTCCCTCAATGATAATTCAACATACAGCAAGCCCTTCATTCCAAGATCTATGATTGGTCTGTTTTTACTATCAACATGTCCAAATTCCCATATCACTCCATCACAGGAAAACTTCTTTCGATATTTTTTTAGATATTTTTCAATGTGAGCGCTTCCAGTTTCCTCCTCTCCCTCTATAACAAATTTTACGTTGCATGGAACATCTCCAGTCACCTTTAGAAATGATGCTACAGCTCTTATCCGTGTGATCAATTCACCCTTATCATCAGATGATCCTCTTCCATAGATTCTATTTCCTTTTATTTTTCCACTGAATGGATCTTCATCCCAAAGTTCAACTGGTTCAACAGGCTGAACATCATAATGGTTGTAAAACAATAAGGTTTTGTTTGAATTCTTCTTTGATTTCACCTCACCATATACAATTGGTGGATAGTCATTCATACTCAAGATTTCTGCGTTTATGCCAGATTTTTTTAATGTATTTTTGACAAGATTAGCACATTTTTTTATCCCTTGATTTTTAGCAGAAACACTTGGTTGCTTTATCAAAATACGAAGATCATTGATGAGAGCAATCATGTTTTTGTCAACATGCTGTAGAACTTTTTTTGCACTCATTTTATTTTATCAAATGATTTCATGACACTAGGTAAAACATCTAGTAAATCAGTTGCTGTAATGTGATGCCCAAGTTTCTTTTGTGCCATCTTACCAGCAAGACCATTAAAGTACGCACTAATTACTGCGGATTCTAATGCATCTCTATTGCGTGCAAGCATTCCAGCTATAATGCCTGAAAGAATATCACCTGTCCCACCAACAGTCATTCCAGGAGTGTTTGTTGGATTGAGGTAGGTTTTTCCACCATCAGAAATTATATCAGTTGGACCCTTGAGAAGAATCGTAATAGAATATTTCTTTGCAAATTTTGCGACCATTGTAATACGTGTCTTTTTTGACTCTGGAGGAGCCTCACCAAACATTTTTTTGAACTCACCCACATGTGGAGTAACAACCACATTTTTTCCAGACAAAAGTGGAAGAATGTAATTCACCAATGCTGTTGCATCGAGTGAAAGTCTAACATCTCTATCTAGTAATGATTTAACCAACAGTTTTAGCGCTTCAGGATCCTGAATTGAAAGACCCATACCTATAGTAGCTGAATCTAGATCATTAGGAATCTGACCTAATAGTTTGTTAACCGCACCACGGGTCAGTTTAGAGTCAACCAAAGGAATTACAATAAGATTTGGTGAAACTGCACGAGTAGATTGTACATTAATTTTTGGAACGCATGTATAAACAAGATCAGCACCTGTCTTTAATGCAGCAAGAGATGCGAGTGCTGGTGCACCATGATAAATATAGCTTCCACCAAGAACTAGAACCTTACCGTTATCTCCTTTTCTGGAAGATGATTTTCGTACTGGAACAAATTTTTTTACCAGTTTTGATGTTATAGCACTTGACAATATACACACTTACTTTTTTGATGAATAAACTTTCTTTTTACTCACAGTTTTTGTCCGGACATTTCTTGATTTTTTTGTTGGTTTTTTATCGAAGAATGACTTTCTTGCATAGGCAAGATATGTTGTATGTCCAATTCCTCGAAAAGAATGTCGTGTCTTTCCCTCACGTGCTTCAATATGACGAAGAATTTGTTCAGTACATTCAATATCAGAAAATTCATTTTGTACCAGAACCGAAACCAATTTTTCAAGTTGATTCATGGTAGGACAGATTGCTACGAAGCCTCCGCTTCCTTTCAACATCTTTCGTGCCTGCGGAACCACATTCCAAGAATCACCAAGATCAACAACAACAAGATCAACCTCTGAATGTGGCAATTTTTTGGCCTTCTTAAAATCAAATTCTTTCATTGTAATGTATTTTGACATACCAGCTTTTTTGATATTTTTTTCAGCAATTTTCATGAATTTCGGTTCAACATCATATGTGTATACATGACCTCGTGGTTTTACTATTCCAGCTAGAAATGATGTCAATGAACCACTACCTGTTCCAATCTCAACAACTTTTTGACCACTAGTAAGACCTGTTCTAGCAACAATGTAACCCAAATCTTTCGGATAAACTATCTGAGTACCGTGCTGTATCTTCATTACAAAGTCGTGAATGGTAGGTTCGAAAAGATATACGTACTTGTCTTTGTTTGTAACAAGTCTGGAACCATATTCCTTACCGATTGCATCACCATGCTTCATCACTCCGATGTGAGTGTGAAGCTGGTCATTTTTTGAAATTTTGACTAGCCATTTTTTTGAATCATTATAAAAGAACAAAACATAGCTGTTTTGCTTTATTTTTGCCATAAGGTTAGATACCAGATTTGGTTATATGTAATAATCTCCTTCTATGAGTAAATATTGATATAAATCACATCTAAAACCTAAAATCAGTAGCTCAAATATAATCAATATTAGAAATTAGTTATAATGCGACAACATGAGATAAACAAAAGAAAAAAATTAAAACAAAAACGTAGAGAATCTTCTAAATCACAAGTAGAAAAAAAACATAAACGAAAATTCAAAGGCAAGAGAAGATCGTAGATACAGTATTCCCTTTTTACATACGCTGTGGTGCAATAATTCCAATCAAATTAAGTGCCTTTTCCAAAGTTAACTTGAATGATAATACTAAACATAGTCTTGCGTTAATCAATTCAGATGTATCAGCTTTCAAGACATTAACATGTTCATAAAATGAGGAGAATGCAACTGCTAAATCATAGCAATATTTTGCAATAACTTTTGGAGAATAGTTCTTTGCAGCATCATTAACAAAAACTTCAAACAGTCCAATTTGTTTAATGAGATTAGTCTCATATTCAGTATTTAATTGATTAAATTGCACATCAAAGTTTGGTTCGTTACCAAATTTTTCCAATATTCGTGCAGCCCTAACACATGAATACTGAATGTAACTAC
>JACNGK010000124.1:0-2589 GCA_014384145.1 Nitrososphaerota archaeon | reverse complement strand
ATTCTATATGCATCTGATCTTGATTGAACAACATATCCAAGAGTAGATTCTAGTAGTGAAGAAAGTATAGTTGCCAGAGTTGAATTAATTTTTGTGCCAAAACAAGCATGAATAACAACATTACGATCTGTTCTTACAGATTCAATTACAATAGTTTTCTCATCAGGTATGATGTTAAAATCTAGTTCTGGAATTATTTTGTTAAACATTGTTAATGAACCATGTTTCACTTTATTTCTAAATAATCCAACTTTTTGTGCGGTATCGTAATCTATGGGAATGTTTTCACCCTCCCAGTAAGGCACATTTTTTGGTGCACCGCTCATCGGTTCAACATTAACTTGCAAAGCTTTTTCGTCAATATTCAGTATTCTCCACTGCATTCCACGTAGAACAAATATGTTGCCCGCTTCACCATGATCGCCTACAAACCTTTGATCTAAGGATCCTATGATCTTCTTTCCAACTGAATCAAACACTTTAAATTTTAAAATATCTGGAATTGTTGAAAGATTCTCAAAATAATATCTAAATGCTTTTCGTGTCTTCCAAAATTTCATTTTTTTTCTGTCAAACGACAAAATATAGATACTGTCTAAGACTTCTAGAACGCTACAAAATTCAGCTAGTGTTATATTTCTAAATGGATATGCTTGTCTGATTATTTTATATGCAAAATCAATAGACAATTCTCCCATCTGCAGTGATAATCCTACTAGGTGGTGAGCCAAAACATCAAGAGATTTGTTATGAATTTTTTGTTCTTCAATAGAACTATTTTTTATTCTATCAAGGATTGCTTTTGTTTCAAATTCATCATCAGGACTATTTGTGATAATTAACCCTCTTGCAGAAGAATTTCGGAAATGTTTACTTCTACCTATTCGTTGCATTAATTTTGATACCTGACGTGGTGAGCCATAATGAATTACAAGTTCTACCGAACCAATATCTAATCCTAATTCAAGAGATGATGTGCATACAACTATACCACTTGACCCACTCCGAAGTATGCTTTCTGTTTCTTCTCTAACTTGTTTTGATAATGAGCCATGATGTAATTCTATATTCATCAAAGTCTTTTCTCTTAGTACTGAAGCTAAAAATTCAGATTCGCCCCTAGTGTTAGTAAACAAAAGAATTGGAGAGTTTATGCCTGATTTTTCAATATATTGAATAGTTGAATCAGCTACTTCAGATATTGAGCCTTTCACAAATTTGACTTCAACATCATACTTTCTCATTGATTCATCCTGAATTATCTTACATGGTTTCTCTGTTCCAACGAGAAAATGTCCAGCATCCTCAATATTTCCAACAGTTGCAGATAAGCCAGTTCGGATAATTTTTTGGTTTGAGTTAAGTTGTAACCTTTCTAGGCTTATTGATAGTTGGGAACCTCTTTCATTTGACAAAAGCTCATGCACTTCATCAATTATGACTCGTTCCAATTCAGAAAGTGCAGTTAACATTTTCTGCTGGGTAAGAAGGATGACTAGTGTTTCTGGCGTTGTAATTAATACATCTGGTGGTGAGTCTGAAATTTTTTTTCTAAGTGATTGAGGTGTATCACCATGTCTAACTTGAATTGTTAGATCATCTAATTCAGCATATCTGGTTATTCGTCGAAAAACATCGCGGTTAAGTGCTCTTAACGGTGTAATGTAAAGCACCTTGATCATTCCCTGTTTTTTTGTTTCCTTTACCTGGGAAAAGGTAGGAATTACTGAGCATTCCGTTTTACCGGAACCGGTTGGCGCTATAACTAACGAATCAATTTTTTGGTAAATTATTGGTAGAGCTCTTTTTTGGATATCAGTTAACTGTTCGAATCCTAATGAGTGAAATTTTTCTTCTAGAAAAGCTTCAGGAGGATGACTCTTCAATATTTTTTGTTCTAAGTCGCTCATAAACTATTGCACCTACGATCCCTGCAGCAAATAAAATAATTCCAATAATAGGAATATAATCAAAAAGTTCTGCCATTGAACATACACATTCCTAGCATATTAAATAGATTAAGATTGATCAGTAAGACCTTTCGATGTTATAGTATATTGAAATTGTTTATTTGCAAAGGGAGAAATGGCTTGGCATGAATATCCATTGTTATTTTTTGAAAGTTTAATTTTAGTATGTATATACATGCTGATTGATTCTTCCAAGTTTTCCTTTTCATGTGTGTTAACAGTTCTAACAATGTTAGTAACAATTATAGGAATTTTGCTGTCAATGGCAATACTTGATAAATTATGCATATATTTCATAAAGGAAATATATTTTTCAAGAGACTGTTCTTTTTTTGAATACTCAAATGAGAAAAGATCCGTTACGCTGTCAATTATAATCAAAGAATATCTCTCGGGTGATGTTTTCGATAAACAATCAATCTGCTGTGCGGTGTTGGTAATACGATTTACTTTTATTTTATCAAGTAATGATGAGTTAATTTTCTGTAATTGCATCATTTCAACAAGTCTTTCAGGTCTAAATTCACCGATCGTATCTTGGAAAAGAATCTCTTTTCCATTATGTAAAGCATTAACGCAAATTTGGAATATCAACTGCGTTTTTCCTGTAGCGCTTTGT
>JACNGK010000083.1:7224-12868 GCA_014384145.1 Nitrososphaerota archaeon | reverse complement strand
AATCACAGTTTCTGGCGGTCAAGGTATGGGCATACACCTTGCTGCGCTAAGACAAAACCACGAGATCATAGTTGCTTCTCCTGGTAGCCTAATTGCCCCTGTGAAAAGCGGTACTGTAAACCTGAACAATGAACAACATGTGGTGTTTGACGAAGCTGCTATCATGCTTGATATGGGCTTTGTTGAAGACATACAATTTATTTTAGATCTTACGCCAGAAGAAAGAGTCACATCTTTGTGGTCAGCTACAATGCCACAAGAAATAATGCGGTTAGCACAAACTAACATGAATTCTCCGAAGAAAATTCTTGTTGATTCAGATGATCTTAGTGGAGCAGGAATAGATCAATCATTTTTGATTATAAAAGATAGAGAAAAAACAAAGTTTTTGCTTGATTTTATAGATGGCAATATTGGTCAGTGTATTGTATTTTGTTCAACAAAAATTAGAACACGCGATGTTGCAAGAATGCTCCGCAAAGCTGGTAAGAAATCAGTGGCAATTGAAGGAGATATGTCCCAAAATAAACGTGAGGACTCCATGCAGAGATTTAGAAAATCAAAAGTGGATATATTGGTTGCAACTGATGTTGCAGCGAGAGGAATAGATGTGCCAGAAGTTGCTCTTGTAGTCAATTACGATATTCCAAATCAAGATATGGTATATTTCCATAGAATAGGTAGAACCGCAAGAGCGGGTGCCAAGGGTAGAGCAATTACACTAGTTTCATACTCATCAGTTGGAGAATGGAATGAAATAAAAAAACAGACACATGTTAAGATGACAGATCTTAACGAAAAACTTGGAATTGAATTTAAGATTCCTGATCCACTCAAGCGGAGAGCAGATACAGGACGGCGTTTTAATAGATTTGCAAAAAATACTGGAGGACAATCTCATGGTAGGCATAGAAATGCTAGAGACCAATATGAAAAAAGAAAAAAGCCACAGCATATAACAACAAGAAGTTACTTTAGTAAAAAGAAGCGTTGGTAAACTAATTGAAAATATGTATCTTTGAAGACTTAAAACCCACATTAAGCAACTGATAGTGAAACAAAATAATGCATAAAGGATTTGTGTTACTGAATTGTGATTTGGGTGCTGAGGAATTTATTGTAGAAGAACTTAGAAAAATTTCCCAAGTTTCGCAGGCATACGTCACATTTGGAGCATATGACGTAATTGCAGAAATAAATACGGATTCACAAGAAGATTTTGATGAGACCGTTTCATTCAAGATAAGGCGGTTAGCACGGGTTGTAAGTACAATGACCCTTAATGTTATCAATTCTTAATGATTATATGAGTAACAATTAGAATAATTCTAGTTGGAAAAAATAGATTATACTGGTACTGTGTATCTGCTTGATCACAAATATCCAGAACCGCTATTAAATCACAGTGTTAAAAAACTAGGAGATCTTGGAATAAAAAAAGAGGATATAACAATAACTGATTCTCCAGAGAGTCCTCAGATTGGAAATATTGTGGTGGAAGTTTTTCCATATCACCTAGAAATAGCACGTGTAAGAACAATTAGAAATGATTCGTTTATCAGCGGTTCAATCACAACAATTGAACTCAAGACGGATGCTGCTGGCGAATATATCGATTAATCTTGAAAAACAAACCTAAAAAAAAGAAACATTCAGTCATGTATGCTGCTATTTTAGTAGGAGTGATAATAGTTACAATGTCTATATTTTTTGTTTATTCCAGTGATCAAGCAAAAATGCGTGGTGAGGCTTTTGGTAAGGCGTTAGAATTTATTCAAGTGGATTTGACAAAATTAACGCATTCATTTGATTCTAAAGTAGCCATGTTTAAACAGGGAGACATTAGCAAAGGCGAGTTTTTGGAATTCACTGAAAAACATGAGCGCGAAATGGAAAAAATTATTTTACGATATAATAATTTACAAACACCGCAATCATTCGTTCCGTCTGTGGAATTATTCAAATTGTCAGCTGAGACACAGTTGGAGAGTGATCAATATATGATAGAATGGGTCAGAACCGACGAAGATTCAGCACATGTTAGATCAGATTCTTTATTGCAACAATCAATTGATTATGAACTGGCTGCATTGGCAAAATATGAGTTAGCAAAAAGGCAGACAAACCCATAACTTATTTAATTATATCAAAGAAGATCTAGTATTGAAAAAGTTAAGTCTGTTTCTAATCTTGTTAGCATTTGTAGTGCCTAGTGCTTTTGCTGAAGTCTATGTGGATAACGACCATAAGTATCTTGGGGATGATGGTACGATCCACATTGTTGGTGAAATCATAAACGAATCAGACAAGCCGATAAACCAAGTTAATGTTATTGCAATTTTTTATTCTGATGGCAATAGTGTTTATCAGACAAGCACAGAAAATTTAACCAGCATAATTATGCCAGGAATGAATGGGATTTTTGATTTAATGGTTACTGAAAATATCAGTAATGTTGATTACTATACATTAGATGTTGATTACAAGGTAACTCAACCAAAAGACCAAGTGATTGAGATTACGTCATCTGAATTGTCATATGGTCCAGTTGACAACATTGCTATACAGGGAACTGTTGCAAATAATGGTGAAATAACAGCTAACATGGTAAAAATCATTGCTACATTATATGACCGAGATGGTAATGTTATTGCTGTTTCAGAGACAAGAACAGAACCAGATTATCTACGAGCAAGTGATGAATCATTCTTTTTAATTCCTATTCTAGATAAAACTCGGGCAAGTGAAATGGTAGATTATTCGCTTGTTGCAGAATCAGAAGAGTATACAGCAGTACCAGAATTTCCTTTGGGTTCAGGTGTATTGTTAGTAGCTTCACTTTCTGCATATATTGCATTGACTAAAAATCCCTCAGTAATTACAAGAAGTTTAGGACATCTAAGCAATCCAAGATGGATCTTGTCACGTTTGAGATAATCTTCTTTCTAATAGTGAAATGACACTTTCTAATGAAATTCAAACATTTCTAGATAGTCAGATTGAATATTACACTAATGAAGCTAAAGCCTATAGGGAAATGGCTAAAGAGTATAATCTGGATGATAGCTCGGTATCTGACACCGCTTTTGGCATAATAGTTGGTTGTATTTACTCAAGCTTTATTCAAACATACACAAATCAAGATAGTACCCCAAACTCGCAAGATGTTGAAGAATTCACTGAAATAATTGTAAAGAATTCCAAGAAGATAAAAGAATCTATACTGACTGACAATGATTCCAAATTAGAATAATGATGCTTGTACATTTAATTATAGATAAATTTCAAAGTGTCTGTAATTATGTCTGAAATAGATACGTATAGGATACAACAAATAGTTGACAATGGTAACGCAGTGCAAATCTCATTAGTTGAGGATGTGCAGACAGAACCACTGTCCCAGAAGCAACTGATCATAGAAAATGTATCTAAAAAATTAGACGAGGAAACAAAAAAGCAAGTTATGCCGCTTTTGGATGCTATACTTCAAGCACAGCCTACCATTAGAGTGAAAAGCTATGCTCAAACGAACATTTCAATCACAATGCCAAAAAATCGATATGAAAAGATGGGAAGGCCACAAGTTGGCGATAAATTACAAGTAGATCTAAAAAAGATTTAGAGTTCTTTTTCTATTTCAGATAAATCAGATAGCGGTAATGAACAACTAAAATTTTTACAAACAAACACGTTTGTTTTATCATCTTGAAATTCTTTACCAGAAAAGAATGCGTGTTCTGATAGGGAATCCAAATTATTTTTATCTCTAACTATAACCATAATTGACTCTGGCAGGAATTTTTTTTGTAATGATGAAATGAGTTCAGAGTTCTTGTCATTAATTATAGTAATTTCTGTAGGCTTTTGATGATACAAATACAACACATTAAGTAAATACCCAAATGCAAATGGATTTTCAGCCGCAGCTGTTGCCTGTGATTCAATAATTTTTTTGGTTATTTCTAAAAATTGTTTATTTTGAGTGATATGATGAAGTCTGAGCAACACATACGCGGCAACTGAATTCCCAGATGGCATAGAAAGGTCATAATTGCTTTTTGGTCGTATAATCAATTTTTCATGATTATCTGATGTGAAAAAAAATCCGTGGGTAGAATCATCCCAAAAATGTGTGATTAGATAATTAGATAGGTTAGTTGCAAATAACAAATACATTGGGTTTGAGGTGATTTCAAACATGTCTAGTGATGCGTTTGCCATATTGGTGTAATCATCTAGGTATCCGTTGAGTTTGGGTTCTCCATTTTTGAATGTTCTATGCAAGATATGATTTTTCTCAAAATTATTTTCAAAGAAGTCTAATGATTTTTTTGCAACGTCCAGATATTTTGAATTATCAGTTATTCGGTAGCCTGACAGAAAAGCAGAAATCATCAAGCCGTTCCATGAGGTTATAACCTTATCATCTTTTCCAGGTTGTTCCCTTTTGTTTCTAATTTCAAGCAATTTGTCAGAACATTTTGAAATAATATTCTGTATTTCAGATTCACTCTTTCCAAATTTAAAACCTAATGAAGATACATTGATGTTATTTGCAAGGATAGTCTTCCCTTCAAAGTTTCCACCGTCTGTTACATCATAATAAATACAAAATATATCAGAATCTTCGCCTAAGATTTTTTCAACCTCCTGTTTTTTCCATACAAATGTTTGACCTTCTTCTCCATTGGTATCAGCATCCTGTGCGGAAAAAAATGTGCCATCGCTTGATGTCATTTCACGAATAACATAATCAAGGGTTTTTTTTACAACATTCGCAAAAAAAGGATCTTTGGTAATTTGATAAGCCTCAGAATAAACTATGGGTGGCAATGCATTATCATATAGCATTTTTTCAAAATGTGGGACAAGCCATCTTGCATCAGTGGAATAACGATGAAAACCTCCTCCAATCTGATCAAAAATTCCGCCCTTTGCCATTTTTTTCAAAGTTAACAATGCAAATTTTTCAAACTTGGATATTCCAGAAAGTTTTGAGTATCTGAACATGAATGATAAATTAGATGCGTTTGGAAATTTTGGTGCTTGACCAAAGCCACCGTACGTAGTATCAGCAATTTGTAAAAGATTAATCGCTGCCTCATCAAGTACTGACTTGTCAATTTTAGAAGGTGTGGGAAATTGTTTTAGCTTGTCTAGATTTTGCATAAAGTTATCAGCTGCCTTTTCAATGTCTTTTGGTTTTTCCTTCCATGATTGTGCTAACTGCCTGCATAAACTTCCAAAACCAGGTCTTCCATACGAGTCGATGGAAGGAAAATATGTCCCGACATAAAACGGTCTTTGTTCAGGAGTAAGAAATACGCTTAACGGCCATCCACCCTGCCCTGTAGACATTTGGCAAACCTTTTGATAAATATCGTCTAGATCAGGGCGCTCCTCTCTGTCTACTTTGATGCTAACAAAATTCTCATTCATGATTTTTGCAATTTCATCATCTTCGAACGATTCGTGTGCCATAACATGACACCAATGGCATGAGCTGTATCCTACACTTAGAAAGATTGGCTTGTTTTCTTTTTTTGCTCTACCAAGTGCTTCCTCATTCCATGCATACCAATGAACAGGATTTTTGGCATGCTGTAATAGATATGGACTGGTTTCGTTACCTAGTTTGTTTTCG
>JACNGK010000083.1:0-6238 GCA_014384145.1 Nitrososphaerota archaeon | reverse complement strand
TGTAGTCCAACCACATTTTCAGGGCAATACCAAACTCCCAAAAGAAGAACATTTGGCTAAAGAGCATAGTGATTTAGAATAAACGATAAGGAAAAAATCTTAGAATCGTAAACTGAGTTATAGCTCGTATAAACAAGTAGGTTAATTGTATCTAATCTGATTATTTCCAGATAGCCGCATCGTCACGTTTGTAAATTTCCACGTTAATATCTGTAAGGAGTTTCTTCTTCCATTTACCTGCCTTTTTTTCATGACTGTAATCCTTCTTTTCCAGCAGCTCTTGTAGCCGTATAAGCTGCTCAAGGCTGAAATTTTTTAACTTGTTTTTTTCAACCTCGCTCAGAAGCTTTACTCTTTCTTTATCCTCATCAGTAAGTCTGTAATCCATTAAAGAAAATAGTTTTAGACCGATTTTAATTCTTATGTTTGCAAAAATTTAAGAATGAATATCAAAATTGAACACCATGCCTGAAAAGATGCGCGCAATGGTTCTTTCAAAACTTGGCCCTGTGGAATCAAACCCGTTAAAGCTTACTGAAATTGATAGGCATGAAATCGCAAACCCAAAAGAAGTTCTGGTAAAGATTGAGGCATGCGGTGTATGTCATTCACAACTGCATTCGATAGAGGGAGACTGGAAAGATATTGGAATACCACCTACGTTACCAACAGTTCCAGGACATGAAGTGGTTGGAAAAATAGTAGAGATTGGAAGTAACGTTACAAAATTTAAAGTGGGTGAGAGAGTAGGAATAACTCCTTTACTTGGTTCTTGCTTAGATTGTCAATACTGTAATGACGGTAAGGAATATCTTTGTGAAAAAATGGATGTGACTGGAGAATCTCTAAAGGGTGGATATACAGAATACATCACTGTGTCAGAGGATTTTGCGACCAAAGTTCCTGATACGATGAAGTCTGAATATGCAGCACCACTATTTTGTGCTGGTATAACAGCTTACAAAGCAGTAAAGGCTGCAGAGCCTAAAAAGAATAAAAAAATCGCGGTTTTTGGCATAGGAGGAGTTGGACATATGGCAATACAGTTTGCCAAAATTGAAGGATGTGAGGTTAGCGGAGTTTCAAGAAAAGAATAACATCTTGAAGTAGCAAAAAAACTTGGAGCTGACAATGTCTTTGTTTATTCGTCTAATCAAAAACAGTTTCTGCAAGATGTAAATGAAGAATATGGATTGTTTGATGCGGCTATTGTTTTTGCACCAGTTGAACAAGTGACAGATACTGCAATCAAATCAATCAAAAAGGGAGGAATTGTAGTTATTGCTACAGTTGGTAATATTCCTAATTTTTTGGCATTTGAAGAAAAAACGGTTAGAGGAACTTTGATAGGTTCACGAAAAGATATGGAAGATGTAATTAAAATTTCAGATGAACATAAGCTGAAAGTGGTGACAGAATCTTTTCCATTAGAGCAGGCAAATGAAGTTCTGGCGAGACTTAAAAATTCGGAAATAGATGCAAGAGCAGTTCTTATTCCTTAAAATACCTGTTTCAAATCATAAATTCATGAATTGCGTAAGATGTCATCATACTGATGAGGCTCATGAAACAGCTGACAATGATTCCCTTCTAAAACGTGGCAAATGCATGATACCATCTTGTGGATGCACGCAGTATTCTGACGCAATAAAAAAAATCGACGAGGACCTGTTGTAAAAATAGTTCATATATGAAGTGGCTAAATACATTCTATGAAAAAGCATATTCCACTTGATAGCACCATAAAGGATCTTGATGATACGATGTCAAGGGTTAATGGTCTTGAAGTTTCATCTACTGATGAATATCAAAAGGCAATGGTTAGCGTACTCAAGACACTTGTCCAGGGAGAGATAAACCTGTTTAAGGAATTTGAGCATCTAAAAAAGGCAATAGATCTTGTTACTCTGGAAATGTTTAAAATAAAAAGTAAAAATTAGTCTTGCTCTGGTTCTGGCTCAGGTTCTGGCTCAATTGTTTGGGCTGTAGTGGTTGGTGTATTTTGAGAATCCTCATTAACTTCGTTACAAACTGGCTTGTATCTGGCAATTATCTTCTTTACCAACTGGTTTCGCTCAGGCTGACTAGATTCCCACATTGGATAAATTGAAAGATAAAGATTTTCTTCCTTGCCAGCATATGACATCCAGCACTTAAATTGATCATTTTTTATGAAAAAATCCCCTGCTTCAGTTTTGTCTGACTCGGCAACATAAATCATGTTAAAAACATCTTTGTTCTTAGAGAAAATTATGTATACCACTCTATCCATTGGTGGACCCCATTCTGACAATTTGATTGGTCCCAAGAATTCATACTGGAGAATCTGAATAGACAATTACATCTTGTGAGAAGTTCTGCCTTTTTTCTTTTTCCGCTAATGTTTGAAGTTTTGGTTGATCTCCTTAAGGATTAAATGCCACCAATTAAGATTCAAAGATTGTATGAAGGAGCCTCATCATCAAAGAAAAGTTGGAATAGGCATGATAATGGTTGCTGCGTCATTGGGAATGATAGGGATACTTCAGGTAGCCATAGGACCAGATGTTCTTTTTGCGGATGATATACAAAGACAACAAGTAGAAGTTTTTGATGATTGTCAGGCTAATGGTTTTCAAGAACCTCAATGTGCAAAGTGGTTAGATGAAATGCAGTTACATGAATGTAGGGAAAATAAGGATGTAGAAAGCGATGAATGCAAGAAATACAGAACGTGGGTAATGGCGGATCAGGAACTAGAAGACATATTGAAGAACGCTCAGAATGAAGAATGATTAGTTGATCTTTGCGATTGATTTATTCCAGAATATCCACAATTTTTAAGATGAGAATATTTCTGTACAATGCTGATGATTATAGAAGTGGTTCTCTCTGACTTCCTAAGGGTATGATGAGTTCGTTCTGTTAGAACGCCGAATTATGAAGCATGATTTTTTAAGATAAATAATTAATTATTTTTTAGGTTGGACAGTATGGACACAAGGTTACAATGCAGATAAGCTAATAGATTATAGATAACCGTTTGAATAATCATCCCACATGTTTTGTTTCGTGGTTAGCTTATTCATCTCATAAAAGGCTCCAGAGATAATGCCAGCATAGAAAAATGTGTAAAGAAATACCTGTGAATGACTTGGATCATTCTGTGCGAGGCTGACTGAAACCATTGAAAAGAAGACAAATGTTCCAACAAACGAAATAATTTTGCCTAAATAACCAGTTCCCAAACCTACGATTTTTCGAGTAGCTGCAGCCATCAAAACTATACTTGACACAATCATGAAAGTTACTCCACCGTTGTATGTGATCAATTGTGTTACCCAATTAATTACGCCAACATCAAAAATACTACCGTCTGGAAACATACTGCCACCATGTAATGCAAAATTTACCGAGCAGAATAGACCACCAATAACAAAAAAGAATAGAAACATCTTGATAATTCCACGCTTGATAGGACTTCTAGACTCTGAGGGTTTCATTACACGCTCAGTAATCTTCAATCCGTAAAGAAATCCCACAATGAATGTTGGTATGAACATGATTGGTATTATCATGGGAGCTTCTGTAGTGACATCTTCAATCATCGGCTGGAATACAACGAACAGAGTTAGGGCAGATATAGCAGCTATAGAGAAAATAATAAAAGTAGAATAGCGAACAAATATCGAATCAGACTCGTCTGTTGCTAACCAATTTGACATGCAAAATACTAAAAAAATATGGATTAAACACGAAGCAAAAAAATCATTTAGTTAATTGATCAATTCTGTTTACCTAAAGCTCAAAACCCTGAAGTTAGTGGATTTTCAGGCTTGATTATCTCACGAAGGACGATTGTTGCAAATGACCCCCTAGAAAGCGAAAATGAAACAATGTTGTCTTTTACTTCATAGTCGTCACACTTTATGGAAGAGTTTCTAAACCCGCCCTCACTGCTTATTTCTTGTATTTCCTTAGAAAAAAAATCCTTATGCGTGATACCTTCATCGCGTAAAATTTTTTCAATGTAATAATGGAAACGCGTTTTTTTGTAATACGAGTATCCTACAAAAGGAATAGATAATCTCTGTAAAGGATCATTTTCAAATTTTCCTAACTCATTATTTTTATTGTAACAGACATCATCAGATTGTGGAAAAAATAATTCTTCGCCAGCATCTAAAGACATACTCAGTGTTTGATTAAAAATATACGACTGGTATGCCTGAACAAAAAATCGTCTAATTGATAATGGTAAAGCCCGCAAGGCCTTAACTGGATCGCCATGTTCTATCATTTCCTTTAATGCAATTTTTTCAAGATCCATGCCTTTTGGTAGTATTTGTAGAGCTTCAGGATATTTTGATTTATCATCCATTAATTCTCGTAATTTAGTATTTTCATCCTTATCATATTCAGAAGTAAAAGAAAGCAAAAGATCAACCGCACCTGCAAAATCTTTTTGTATCAACGATCTTCCAATGCGATGAGTTACAGGTCTGCGCGAACCAAATCGCTGATAACCATAAAAATTTAAAATTTTATCAAATTCGTTGAACTTTACTAATTCGTTTGACGCACCATCGATCTTTATCCGAAAATGATTACCGACCATTTCTTTTTTTGATAATACTTTATCTGTAAACCCAACTTTTTTTAGACTGTATTTTGATTCGTTGATTTCAGAGTGTTGATTAGTTTTGTATGTAGTAAATACAAACTGTTCTGTTACTGCAGAAGCATCCTTGAGACCAAGAGATTTTAGTCGAATACCATGCTTTCTAAAAATTTCAGCTAATGCATGATAAGTATCGATTCCATTTTTTTCTAATTTGTATACAGCGAAACCAGATTCTGAACAAATCCTAGAACTAGACTTCTCTGTTATTAATTCTGAAACGTTGAAATCGTCTTTTTGGTTTCGTATTGTTCCCCCACAGCCAGAAAAATCTGTTGTGTATGCTAATATTCCAATCTCAGAATCAATTTTTGGGATCACATTACTGTCACTGTGATAAACTGAGAAACAGCAATATCATCAGTGTATGCACCAAGAAGAACTTTATGCGTGCCTGATAATGCATGCTCACTTGCCATGATTTCTACTGAGATAGTTGTTTTGTCAGAAAGTGAAAAATTATTTTCATGTGTGATGATTATGTCTGAAAATGTGGATGTTGATGAAGAGTTTACATTAGCATCATACATGTGAGCACTTCCGGTTTTGGTGACTTCAAGTGTGATCTGAGTAGTTTGCCCTTTCTCCAAAGTAATCTTATCCTTATCAATGGCGATGGAAAAAGGAAGTGGAATTGATGTATCCACAACGCCAATGTTGTTCTCAACCCATTCAGTAAACCAAATTTTTTCGCCAGCAACTGCAAAGTCAAAAACCTGAGCAACTCCACAATACTCAATTCCTTCACAGTCAGCCCAGTTTGGGTTTCTTGAAGGAACCGTGTATTCTACCAATGTTTCAGAGGATGGATTAAACACACCAATTCTGTTTGCATTATGTTCATTCATAATGAGATTACCATCAGAATGTTCAATCCAGTATGGTCTTGACACTGGATTTTTTATGAAACCTGATGCATCGCCGTAGGAATCAATTGTTGGTATAGACGTAACATATTTTGTAAATTCTTCGGTTTTAGGATCAAGGCTGAAAAAGTAATTACTTGATGTATCAGCTAACCAAATCTTCTGATCTGGTCCAACTGCAACGCCATTTGGAGTAGTAAGCCCTACTGGAAAATTGTACCACTCAACAAAATCTTGAAGAAGAAGACCTTGAGTTACTTCACCCTGCGTTGATTGAAACTCGTACCCAGGATAATCAAACTTTACCAGAATGCCCTGCCCACCTGGAACCCAGTTTGTATACCAAACATTTTTGTCTGAATCAACTGCAAAGTCGCTAGTTACAGCATCCTCCATAACAGAAGGAATTGCATAATGCAGTAATCCTTGCTCATCTTGTGCATAATCTAAAAATGAAAGCCTGCCACCAGTAAAATCATTAATTATAATTTTTGAACCTTCAATAACTAATTTTTGTGGAAGTGACGATTTACCTTCGTCATTTTGTGAGTAAGAAATTCTATTATATGATTCGTCATCTATCAAGAATTTCCATATTGCGTCTGTTGCCTCGTCAGTAAACCATATGCTGCCATCAGGAAAATAATCTATTCCCCACATCATAGAACGTAATTTTGTTGGCTCTACGTTATTTTCAATAGCGCTTGCAATG
>JACNGK010000029.1:0-12871 GCA_014384145.1 Nitrososphaerota archaeon | reverse complement strand
CGCTTTAGTTAGGGCTCTTAAGGAACGCGTCGTATTTTTGTCATCCAATTTAGTAAGATCTGAATACAATTCATTACGTCTTTTGGCTGATTCCTTCATTATTTTCAATTTCTCGATATGCTTTTGGAAAGAATCCTGCATATTTGATAATGAAACAAAATTAGATAAATACGAATGTAAAGTTCTGTCAATCATAGGTCAAAAAACTATTACACACATGGCTGCATATAGAATTTTATTAATTAATGAAAGACACTAAATTATACTAGAATAATTTAGTTATCTGGGTTGGAAAAAAATAGTAAGAGATTAGAATCTATCAAAGCTGCACATACAATTAAAAAAGTAACAAGTACAACAAGAGAGGAAGATTATCTGGAAGTAATTGCAGAATTAGTAGAATTGAAGGGATATGCAACTACGTTAGATATTTCCAGATTTATGAATGTCAGTCCGCCAAGTGTTACTAAGATGCTTCAAAAATTAGATGAAAAAAAATATCTTGAATATGAAAAATATCACGGTATTAATTTAACTAATATGGGCAAACAGGTTGCGGACACAATTCGCCGGAAACATAGTATATTGTTAGAATTTTTTGAAATTTTGAATGTAGGTAAAGGAATTGCCAATCAAGATACGGAAGGTTTAGAACATCATTTAAACCCCAAAACAATTCGACAATTAAGAAAATACATTACATTTTTAAAATCAAATCCAAAAATCCTAAAACAGTTTCATGAATTTTCGTGTAAATGATAGTTTTGAGTACAATATACAAAGTATCAATAGCGAATTTTAATTAGACGGAGAAAATATGGTGATTTATTGACATTCATAACAGATCTCGACGATTTGATCAGACATCATCATGGAGATGTAAAAAAACTAAGAGAGATTAGAGATACAATTAGACATGATAATTTCATTACTACTGAAGACAAAAATTATGTTGAATCATTAATTACAATACACCTAAAAAATCAACCACTTGACAAGTCATTATCACGCAAGCAACCAGATACCAAAATCAAATTACAACAAAAACCTACTCTCAGTAGTCCAGATTTAAAAAATAATTTCGCATTTAATTTTTCATCTAATAAAAAATTAGGCATTCTTGGTGGAGTAGCTGCTGCAATAGCTATAATTGTAATTGTGGGATTCACGGCAATTAATACACCAATTGATTCCACTGTAAGTTCAACAACAGATAACCCATTATTGGTGAATATCGATCAAACTACATACCAAAGAGCTGATATAATTTCCATCTCAGGTGATACAAACTCCTATACTAAATCGGTTGAATTATCAATAGAAAACACTAATGGTGTAAAAATATGGAAGGAGATCATCAATCCCAAAAATGATGGACAGTTTTCAACGCTCATTATAGCTGGTGGTGGCGGGTGGGAAAATAATGGTGTTTACACATTAAAAGCAGTGCAGAATGATTTAGCAAGCGAAATTGAGTTTAGAATTGTTGCATAAAAATTAGTTCACCAGATCTTCATCATCCCATCTTAATCTGTACTTTCCAACAGAACGCATGTATTCTATCTTACCGCCCTTTTTGAATACTAGTTTATTTTCCTTGTGTGATGTATCACGAATCTCCAAAACCACATTGTCAACAATAGCCTCAAAAATAGTTGGGTTATTTGATATCAATTTCCAAGATTCAGAAGAAAAATCTAGATAATGAACTGTATGGATAAGTCCCATGATTTATGGATTCAATTCCATACCTAAAGGCTTTTGTCCAATTTAGTTTTGTAAAACTAATCAATCAGCTGTAAAGATTACAATCATGAAAGATGCTTTATCCCTTAAAATAATTCAAGAAAAAGTCAAAACTTGTAAAAAGTGTGACTTGTGTATTACTAGAAAAAATGCTGTTCCAGGAAAAGGAAATCAAAATGCAGACGTTATTTTTATCGGTGAAGCACCTGGAAAAAGTGAGGACCTTTGTGGTGAGCCATTTATCGGTACTGCAGGAAAAAGGCTTGATGATGCATTGAAAAATGCTGGATTGACAAGAAACAGTGTATATATCACAAATATTGTAAAATGCAGACCACCTAAAAACAGAATTCCAAATGATGTTGAAAAATCAATGTGTAACGAGTATTTGAAAGATGAGATTGCAATTATTAATCCTAAAATAATCTGCCTTCTTGGAAATACACCATTTTATTCAATTTTGGGTGGTAAGGAAATTTCAAAGAATCATGGAAAATTTATTTCTAAAGATAATCGTATGTATTTTGTCACATTTCATCCCGCTGCAACAATTTACAACCAAAAACTCGTAAACGTTTTCAAAAATGATATTAAAAAACTAGTGAATGAATTACAAAAAATAAAACATGCAGATTGAAATGAAAGTTTTACTAAGAAAGTTTTACATGAACGATACCAAACAAGTTGCAAAAGATCTTTTGGGAAAAACATTGGTAAGAAAAATTGGAAATCATGTACTATCTGGGGTCATAATAGAAACTGAAGCATACAAGGGCAAAAATGATCCAGCTAGTCATGCATCAAGAAAAAAAACTGAACGAAATAAAATTATGTTTGGTGAAGTGGGACGTGCATATGTTTATTTCACATATGGTATGCATTATTGTTTTAATGTGGTTGCAAAAAAAGAAGAAGACGAATCTGGCGCTGTTCTAATACGAGCAATTCAGCCACAACAAGGAATTAAACACATGGTAAAAAATAGAAAAACTGATGTTATTTCTAATTTAACAAATGGACCTGGAAAACTAACTCAAGCAATGCAAATTACTTTAAAACAATACAACCTAGACCTAACAAAAAATTCATCACTGTTTATTATTAACGGTAAAAAGCCAACAAAAATCATGACAAAACCTAGAGTAGGAATAAAGATTGGCATTGACAAACTATGGAATTTCAGTTATAAGATCTAATTTTGATTATTGTTATCATCATCATCTAATGTCCATGGAGCAATTCTACCAAGTATTTTTTCCCAGTTTAATCGTAAAAGAAGAATTACGACGACTGTCATTGCAATACCTAACGCTATAATACCAATGTAAACAGGCAATGGGTCATCAATTTCCCGAAGTACTGGTTCCAAAAGTGACAAACCCATGTAATGTGAAATTAGTACAATTACGTAATACAAAACAAATTTTCCCAATAACGTAGCAACGAAAAACCTTTTTGGATTATACTTTGCTAATCCTAATGGAATGTAAACTAAATCATCAGGAATAGGAGTTGCAGCAGCAACAAAAGCCGCTGAACCACCATATCGCTTTACTAATTTTTGAAATGGCAGCATTCGTTTTTTAGTTTTTTCAGAAATAATTTTTCTTCCACCATAACTAGCGTAAAATATTATCTGCTTAGCAGCAGTGGACGTAATAGCTGCAATTAAAACTAAAACATGAATGTCAAATTGTTCTCCCACCGCCATTGTAGCTACCAAAACAAATGAAGGGATTGGTACAAACGGTATAAGTGAACCAAAGAAACTAACAATAGTTAAACCAAGATAACCAACTTCGGGAGTAAAAGGAAACAATTCCCAAAGATCCACATGTCGATCAATATTTTGCATTATTTAACTCTAAAAAAATAATTAGTAGTCAGCAATTGCGATCAAAATATGTTTTTTTATGATCGTTCTGTGTTTCAACTATGTATTCTACATGCTCACAATGTGGTAGACTGGTAACAAGACCAGAAACAAAATATTGTTCTGATGAATGTGAGGAAAAATCAAAGTAATAGAAGATTACAATTGTAATGTCTTACTCATAAAGCCAACATAAAACATAACCACTGTCTGTCTTTATTTTTGGTGGATCAGTTTTGCACTTATCCATTGCTTCAGGACACCTATCAAAAAATCTACATCCTGGTTTCGTAGCGGATAAATCAGGTGGGCTACCAGTAATGAATTTTAGTTTTTTTTGTTTGCGTAAGGTTGGAATTGAATTTAATAATCCTTGCGTGTACGGATGTTTAGGATTACGATATATTTCTGCAGATGTGCCAAACTCAACCATTTTTCCACCATACATTACGCCAATTTTTTCTGCCACCTCAGATAATATTGCAAGATCATGTGAAATTAACATGAGAGACATGCCATTCTTTTTCAGGTTCTTCAGTAAATTGACGATTTGTGCTTGGATGAGTACGTCTAGTGCAGTTGTAGGCTCATCAGCTATAACAAATTTTGGTTTTAACAACAATGCCATAGCAATAACAATTCTTTGTTTCATTCCACCACTAAGTTCATGTGGATATTTTTTCAAAACAGAATAATCCAAATTCACAGCACTAATAGCATCACGTGTAATTTTATCCGCGTTACTACCAAAACCATGTTGTTTTAGCAGATCATCAAATTGTTGTTTGATTGTAAAAACTGGATCCAATGAATTCATGGCACCCTGAAAGATCATTGAGATTTCTTTCCAACGCAAACTTCCATCAAATTTGGAATCAGGCATGTCAAGTATAGATTCGCCGCTAAACGTAATTTTTCCTGAAACTATGTTTCCTCCCTGAAGCATTCTGATGATCGTTAAACCCAAAGTGCTCTTTCCACAAGCACTCTCACCTGCTATTCCAATTGATTCACCATCTTCCAATTGAAATTCAACATTTTCTAAGGCATGTATATTGCCATGTGAGGTTTTGTAATCAACGGATAGATCAGAAATTTCTATCTTTGGCATAATTATAGCATAACATACTTCATTTTATTTTTTCAAGAAAGGATATATTCAATGGATCATCATTTAAGATGATTTCCATGAATCTTGATCGAACACATCATGTTGAGGATATTAACGCCGGTATGAAAGGTCAGGAAGTTATTCTTGGAGGCTGGGTAGAAGATCTAAGAAAAATGGGCAAAATGACATTTCTTACATTACGTGATGTCACAGGTATTATTCAAATCATACTCACGGATGATGTAATGAAATCAATTGAAGATATCACCAGACAAAGCGTTGTTAGAGTCACTGGTAAAATACAGGATACAAAGGCTAGAGATTTTGAATGTGAAATTAAGGCTAATGGAATTGATGTATTAACAAAGGCTGTCCATCCTCTGCCTATTGATCCTATTGGTAGGCTTGAAAGCCATATTGACAATAGGCTAAACTCTAGGGCATTGGATATGCGTAACCAAAAAACAGCGTCAATCTTCAAAGTCAGGCATCACGTTTTAGCATCATTAAGAAAAACATTGTCAGAAAAGAAGTTCATTGAAATTACTACGCCTAAAATTATTGGCAGTGCAAGTGAAGGAGGCGCAAATTTGTTCTCATTGGATTATTTTGGAAAACAAGCATATCTGGCACAAAGCCCACAGCTCTATAAGGAACAGATGACAATTGGTCTAGAAAGAGTATTTGAAATAGCGTCATTTTATCGAGCGGAAAAATCACATACTGGCAGACACTTGAGCGAATTTACTAGCGTTGACATCGAAGCCGCATTTATGAACTACACTGATGTGATGAATGTTTTAGAAGATTTGGTTCTTAATACTTTCAAGTATGTTTCCGAAAACTGTAAAGAGGAACAAGAAATTTTAGGGAATGAAATCACTATACCTAATAGCCCATTTAAGAAAATTACATACTCGGAGGCTTTAGAAGAGCTGAATAAAAAAAATGTTAAACTAGAATTTGGTGACGACCTTTTAGATTCTCACTTGAGAATAATAGGAGAAAACCATCCAGGTTTTTATTTCATAACAGACTGGCCAATCAAGCTTAAGCCGTTTTACATCATGGAAAAAGAAGACACTCCTGAGATTTCCGAGTCATTTGATTTACAATTTGGTTATCTTGAATTATCATCTGGTGGTAGTAGACTACATAACCCAGAGAAGATCAAAGCAAGATTAAGCGAGCAAGATCTTGACCCTGCAAAATTTTCGGAACACCTACAGGCGTTTGATTGGGGCATGCCACCACATGCAGGTTGGGGATTAGGATTAGAAAGACTACTAACGGTAATTCTAGGAATAGATAATGTGAGAGAAGTTATTTTGTATCCGAGAGACCCAGAAAGATTAAAGCCTTGAGATAATTTCTTTAGTAAAATCCACCGTAGTTTTATCCCCGCCTGTATCTTTTGTTTTAATATTATTTTTTACTACATCGTATACAACATCCTCTAATTTTTGCCCAACATCAATGCATTTCTGATCATTGTGTTTATTCCCAAGCCAGTCTAACATCATTTTGATTGAAAGTATGAATGACGTAGGATTTGCGATTTGTTTTCCCGCAATATCAAATGCTGCCCCATGTACTGGTTCAAACAAGCCAAAATTATCACCTATATTTGCAGCAGGAGCCATACCCAAACCACCTACCACTTGAGCTGATTCATCAGAAAGTATATCACCAAACAAATTAGTTGTAACAATCACATCAAATAATTGCGGTTGGCGAATTAAATTCATTGAACATGCATCAACATACATCTCTTCAAAGTTAATATCAGGAAAATCATTTGCGACTTTTGAGCATGTACGAGCAAATAATCCATCAGTTTTTTTCATTACATTAGATTTATGAACACATGTAACTTTCTTCATTTCCCTTTGACTAGCAATTGTAAAAGCATGATTTGCAATTCTTTTTGATGCTTTTTCAGAAATAATTCTCATCGCCACAGCTATATCACCAATCTCAAATTCTTCTCCAGTGTACAAATCCTCTGTATTTTCTCTAACAATCACTAAATCCACATCGTCACGTAATGATGGCATGTTTGGATACGACTTTGCAGGTCTAATGTTTGCATAAAGATCTAACATGCGTCTCAAGTACACGATTACATCTTTTGCGCTTTCACCTACTGGTGCTTTTAAGCATGCATCAGAGTTTTTTATTGTTTCAAATACTTCAGCGGGTAATGCTTCACCAGTATTTTTTAAAACAGTATCACCTGCTTCAAGTTTTTTTATTTCAAATTTAATGCCCATATTGTCATTAATTGTTTGTAAAATACTAAAGGCTGATTCAGATATCTCTGGACCTATTCCATCACCTGTAACTAATGAGATGTTATACTTGTGGCTCATTTTTCTATACCAATAATTACGCCTTTTTTTGCTTAACTAATTTTTTTAGCATAATCCTGTTCATTCCATCAATAACAGCCTGTACACTAGTTATGACAATGTCTTCACCAATGGACTTTGAAGAAACCATATTTTGCATAGCATCTTCTAGTTTAACCGTTACTTCACATAACGCACTAGAACCACCAGAAATAGACGCTAAATTATAATCCTTAATTCTTATTTCTGAAATCGTATCCGTGATTTTCTGAATTGCATTAAGTGATGCATCTACCGGTCCCACGCCATAATCTGTTGCTGTATGTTCATTGCCGTCAATATTTAATTTTATAAATGCGTATGGCATATTACCAATTCCAGTAGAAACTGAAAAACCTGTTAGCTGCACTAGACGTTTTAGTTTAGAGTCACCCATTACTTCATTGGCAATTGACAATAACTCAACATCAGTAACATGTTTTCCTTGGTCCCCAATTGATTTCACCTTTGCAAGAATTTGTTTTAACTGATCCTTATCGGGTTGTACCCCATATTCTTCAAGCATGGCATTAATCCCATGAGCGCCCGCATGTTTGCCTACCTGAAGCCATCTGTTACGCCCTACAATTTCAGGGCTGATTGGTTCATAGGTAAGTGGATTGCTCAAAACTCCATGAGTATGTATGCCAGATTCATGACCAAATGCATTTTCACCTATGATTGCCTTGTTAGGTTGAACTGGCATTCCAGCTAATTTTGAAACATATTTTGATGTCTCATAAAGAAGTTTAGTTTTGATGTTAGTCTCCCAAGATTGATCAAATCTCAAGCATTGTAATGCCATCACAAGTTCTTCGAGAGATGCATTACCTGCGCGTTCACCAATACCATTTATTGTTACATGTGCACACTGCGCGCCAGCCTGTATTCCAGATATAGCATTAGCTACCGCAAGTCCAAAATCATTATGGCAATGCATACTAATTGGTAATTTAGTTGCCTCAATGGCATCCTTTGTGATTTCAGCAATATATTGTGGTGTTGAATATCCAACGGTGTCAGGTATATCTATTCTATCGGCTCCAGCTTTTGTAACTGCTGTAAATATTTTTTTTAAGAAATCACGATCTGTGCGTGTTGCATCCTCAGCTGAGAATTCAACCTGTAAACCTCGTGATTTTGCATATTCAACTGATTCTACAGCCTTTTCAAGCGCTTGATCCTGTGAAAGATGTAATTTGTGTTGAAGGTGAATATCTGAAGTTGCAATAAACGTGTGAACATACTTTAAACCACAATCAGTTACTGCATCAATATCTCGTTGATTTGTTCTAGCAAGACCACATAACTCAGCAGATAGATTTGCCTGTGTGATCATTTTAATGGCTTTTTGTTCTCCTTCTGAGATGACAGGGAATCCTGTCTCTATAGCATCAACACCCAACTCATCTAATTTTTTTGCAATGCTTAACTTGTTTTCAGGTGATAAAGCAACGCCAGGTGACTGTTCTCCGTCCCTTAATGTTGTATCAAAAATTCTAACTTTCATTTCATATCATCTATAATGCAGTTACCCCAGTTCTGGCAGAATCTAAAATACCAAATGGTTTTATTGATTCTTCAAATGATTTAATTTTATCAGGTGTGGAGGTTAACTCAGCTATCAACGAACCTTCCGGTCCATTGTGAATTTTTGCTCCATATGTATCTGCTAATTTACCAATCTCTGTACTGTCAGATTCCTCATTTACCTTAATTCTAAACAATACCAATTCTTTATACACACTCTCTTTCTCATCCAATCTTTTGACTTCTATTGTATCAATCATTTTATCAAGTTGTTTAACAATTTGAGCAATTTGCTTTTCAGTACCAACAGTTGTTATTGTCATCTTGGAAAATTCAGGATTTTCCATTACACCCACTGATATGCTATCTATATTGAAATTTCTAGCTCTAAACAAGTTAGTAACCTTGAATAATATTCCTGGTTTGTTTTCAACCCGAATTGATAATATTGCCCACATAACACTCACTATGATGGTAAGATCATATCCTTTAATGAAGTCCCAGGTGCAACAAATGGTAAAACATCCTCTTCTGGATCAATTGGTATGTCAATTACTGTAGCTACGTCACTGTTAAGACCAGCTTTAACCGCTTTGCCCAACTCATCAAGTGATTGTGCTCTTATGCCCTGTGCACCGTATGATTCTGCTAATTTAACATAATCTGGACATTTTTTTAGATCAATACCAATCATTCGTCTATCATAAAATGTTCTTTGCCATTGCGCAACCATTCCCAATGAAAAATTATTAATCAAGAATACTATAACCGGAATATCCTCTAATACAGAAGTTGCAAGTGAATTTTCTGTCATGTTGAAACTTCCATCACCAGCAATGTCTACTACTGCTACATCTGGTCGTGCAACTTTTGCACCAATTGCCGCAGGAAATCCCCATCCCATTGTTCCAAGACCAGTAGAACTGAAGAATGTGCCAGGATGTATTGCGTCAAAGAATAATGACGCCCACATTTGATGCTGACCTACCTCAGTTGTGACGATTGATTCCTTAGGAAGTACTTCCCTCAATTTCCTTAAAATCTTAGCTGCTGACATTTCGCCAGGATGTAATTTTAGATTTTCACGCCAATAATCCTTAACCTCATTAACATGTTTTAACCAATTATTTCCATCAGATTTTTTTAATGCTTTTTTTGCAAGAAGTTTAAGCATAACTCTTAATGAAGCCTTAACATCACCAACAACCGCAATTTGTGCTGTTTGATTCTTTCCAATTTCTGCAGGATCTACATCCATATGAATAATTTTCAAATTTCTTTCAAACTCCTCAAATGTTCCAACAGAACGGTCAGAAAATCTTGTACCAATTGCTAAAACACAATCCACTTCAGTCATAATCTTATTTGCTTCAGCATGGCCATGCATTCCAATTGGACCAAGTGAAAGTGGATGGTTCTCTGGGAAAGACCCCTTACCCTTGAATGTTGTAACAACTGGAATCATTAACATTTCAGCAATTGATTGAAGTTCTGCAAATGCAGATGAAATTATTGTTCCACCGCCAGCTAAAATTATTGGTTTTTCTGAAGAAAGAAGCAAGTCTATAGCTCTTTCAATATTTACCATATCAACATCAGTCCATGGATGATAGCCAGGCATTCTGACTTCGTCAGGAAAAGTAACTTTTGCCTCATTTTGCTGAACATCTTTTGGTATATCAAGCAATACGGGACCAGGTCTACCAGTTTCTGCAATGTAAAATCCTTTTTTTACAACTTCAGGAATCTCTTCAACTGTTCTTGGTTGGAATGCATATTTTACAGATGGGTTCGACATTCCGATTATATCACTCTCTTGAAATGCGTCACGGCCAATCATGTTTACCGGAACTTGCCCAGTAACAGCTACCATTGGTGCAGAATCTGCTTGTGCAGTCGCAATACCAGTTAACAAGTTTGTTGCACCAGGACCTGATGTCGCAAAACAAACACCTGGTTTTCTACTAACTCTGCCGAAACCATCAGCCATATGCGCAGATGATTGCTCATGTCTGACTAGTATATGACGTATATTGCTTTTGTAAAGCTCATCATACATTGGTAAGTTCGCACCTCCCGGTAAACCGAAGACTTCCTTAACGCCTTCCTTTTCCAACGCCTTCATAAGCGCTTTTCCACCGTTCATAATTTCCATTTTATCATTCATGACCTACACCATAATTTTAATCGTATTAAAAACTGGCTGCAGATTTACAGCTTCAGGTCAACTAGCAACAGGATACTTACAATGCTAGTCTTACTGATTTTATTCATACAGCAACGTATGCAAATCATCCTGAATTAATTAATGTTTCTGGAATACATGTCTGGAAATGCTTTACTTGAATTTCTGTTAACACTTAAACCAACTAAAGTGCAAAAAAGTGTAATTTTGCAGGATCAAAAAGAAATTGTTGAGGTAATTCAAACTTTTTTTGAAACGGGTAAAACAAAGGACTTCTCAGTGTTAGGAAATATTCAACTTAATTCACCAGAATTTTCTAGTTTTAGTGATGTTCCACCATATGGTTTGAAGGGTTATTCTGAATCAATTGCTCTTGAGGAATTAAGATTCTCAAGCATTTCAGATTATGATTACGAAATAAAAAATGCTAAAATCAATATTTTTGGAACTACAGGAATTGTCACGTTTGAATTGACTCAAAAAGGCATACTAGTAGACAATAAGGCTTTCACTGGTCAGCATATTACAATTAATGGTAGGGCAACATTTGTTTTAATTAAGAAAGATACTTGGAAAATTTTGCATTACCATCTTGATAAAATTTCCAACTAGTTTTTTATGTGCTATTTTTCTGCTTTAGGTAATTTTGGTTTAGGTTGGCAAAACTTTTTGTATAATTCATCGGCTTCGTCAACATTTGCATTTCCATGTACAATAGAACGAACTGCACGGATCATGGGTACAGGGTTTTCAGATTGCCAAATATTCCGTCCCATATCAACTCCTGCTGCACCATGTTCAATTGAGTTGTATGTCAATTCAAGAGCATCACGCTCTGCGATTTTTTTACCACCAGCCACAATTATTGGCACAGGACAAGATTCTGTTACTTTGTCAAAATCTTCACAATAATACGTCTTGACAATATGCGCACCTTGCTCAGCAGCAATTCTGCATGCTAAAGATAGATAACGCGCATCCTTTTGCCCAATTTCTTTTCCCACGGCTGTAACAGCAAGAACTGGAATACCATACTCCTCTGCTTCATTAACTAATCTGCCGAGGTTAACAATAGTTTGTTGTTCATACTTTGAGCCGACAAAAATTGACATAGCTAATGCAGAAGCATTAAGTCTAATAGCATCTTTAATGCTCACAGTGATTTGCTCGTTTGATAAATCTTCGCCAATAATACTAGAACCGCCGGATACTCTTAAGACAATTGGTACAGAAGATTTTGGATCGATTGATGTTCGTTGTACTCCTCTTGTAAGCATTATCGAATCACAGTACTTGAGTAATGGTGCAGTTGTTTTCCTAGGAACCTCTAATTTTTCAGTAGGACCTAAAAAATATCCATGATCAACAGCTAACATTAATGCATGATTATCATTTGGTTTAATGATATGAGATATTCTATTTTGTAATCCCCAATCCATTTTACTTCGATTTCACAAGAAACAATTTGCCTTCTTAAGCCTTTCTCAATTACTTATGATTATTTTCATAGCATTATCGCCTGATTTCGCATGTTCAAAGGCTTTTTGGCATTCATTTAGTTTGTATTTATGAGTGATTAGTTGTGTAACATTGATTTGTTTACTTGATATTTTCTCAAGTGCATTCTTGGTATCCATATCAGATGCTGCATAAGAATTAACAATTGTAATACTTTTTGAATACACTTTACTCATATCTAGATCAACTGTTGCTCCCTTACTTGGTACACCAAACATAACAATAGTACCGCCTTTTCTAACAAAATCAACGGCGTCCTTTAACGCACTCAAACTACTAGTAGATACTATAACAACATCAACACCTTGATTTGCTGTTTCATCTTTCAATGTTTCCAAAGGATAAGGACGTAAGGGATTGATTGTTACAACTCCTAATGGATCATCATCCCCAAAAATTGTATCGACAAAATTTAATCTAAACTCATTAAAATCAAAACAAAATATCTTCTTAAAACCGTACATTTTTGCAAGCAAAGCATGCATTATTCCAGTAGGTCCAATACAAAGTACAGCAAA
>JACNGK010000077.1:0-13031 GCA_014384145.1 Nitrososphaerota archaeon | reverse complement strand
TAACGATTTTGTTGGATATGGTCCATTCAAAGACCAGCCATGATTTGGTAACACAACTGACCATTCAGATCATGTTGTTGATTTTTCAGCCAGAGGTCCAGGAGTAATTGGTGACCCCAAGCCAGATTTAATGAGTATTGGGGCATATAGCTTCGTTCCATCAGCCATAACAAAATATTTGTCAGAAGAGGACGAGCCTAGGGAGCAATTTGGTGTTTTTGGCGGTACCAGCATGTCTGCGCCAATTGTTGCTGGTAGTGCGGCTCTCTTGGTTGAAAGTTTGAAAGAGAAATCAGTGAGCTATGATCCGTTTATGATCCGAAATCTGCTGATGTCATCTGCGGACGATCTACGCAACGATCCGTTGACACAGGGTGCAGGATTAGTAAATGCGCTAGATGCCGTAAGGATAGTGAATGGGCATGCTGGCAAATTTATGGTGTATAACGACGCAACATTTTCAAACATAAAAGAAGTGATTGACATTTCCTCATCATCATTTAATTCAGATTTATTTGGTATTGATGAATTTGGTCTTTCCGACAATACATTCCCCATGACAGGTTGGTATGGTGGAAGATTGAATCCTGGGGAAGAATCTACTACCACTTTTACAATTGAAAATCCAAACAGCTATACAATTAATGTTAAAATCAAACCAGAAACTCTAAAGTTAATTGATACACTACAAATGAGCGGAGTCACCGAACCTCATCTGCAGGATACAATTTTAAATGAACCAGAAACATATAGACCAAATTACATCAAACTAGGTGACATTCCAGCAGAGCATAGAATTGCTAATGGAACCAGTATAATCCATCCAGACTCTTCGCTCATGATACTGAACCTTCACTTTCCATTTGATACTTTCATGAATCAGACGGACACAACTTATGCCGACGACTTGAAAATTTCCTCTCTGTATGTTTATGATTGGGAAGACAAAAATACAGATGATGAAATTTCAAGCGATGAATTATCGATGGTAAGCAGGGGCGGTTCTTGGGGAACAGTTCAGGAGATTCGCATATCCGACCCCTTAGAAAAATTTGAAAACGAACCAGTTATCGGAGTGTATCCTGTGCCAACGACATATTCTTTCTGGAAAGGAAATACAAACCAAAACTCGACATCAATGGATTATACTCTTTCCACAAGTTACTATCAAAATGTTTTGTGGGACGATATCACTGTATCAGGCGCGTTGGTTGACGATGAACTTACAATTTTTGCTAATGACTTCACTGATGTACGTGCTACACTTTCAGTACCATCTGACAAGCAGACGGGTGTTTATCAAGGATTTTTAAGTTTTGAAGGAAAATATCACAAAATTAATGCACCTGTTTCATATGGTGTACTAGAAACGGTCAAGAAAGATGCAAAGCAAACTGTGATTTCTGGTTCGGCAGGTGATGCCTTGTATGGGAATGGTTACGTCAAGGGTGCCTTTGATATGACAAGCCGATACACGGCTGGTGACTGGAGGCAATATTATTTTGACATACAGGATAATACGATAAACTCTGCCACCATAGACTTTGAGTGGGAAAATGATAACACAAACTTTACTGTGTTTATGATTGACCCACAAGGGAAAATTATCCAGACAAATTTTCCACCTGGAGTATTTGGTGAGTTTATGGGCTGGCCAACCAGCGATTGGCTTGGTACATCAGCATTTAGTCAGGGTGGCACATTCTATCCTCTAAAAAACAAAGACAATACGTCCACTGTGCTGTTTGCGCCAATTAACCAGACTGGAATACATACGCTACTTGTTCATTCCACCCTATTTGACGGTACATCAGTAACAGAACCCATCTCACTTGCTGCAAAGTTTACTACGATTGTGCCTGACGAAAAGTCCCCTGAAATAATATTCAAAGTTCCAGAACTCATAAACAAGACATTTGATATACTACCAGAGATAATTGAGAAAAATCCTGATTTTGCAAAGTATTATCTTGACGGGGAAGAACGGGAACAAGAACAGTTACCTTTAAGATTTGGAATGCTGCCTGACGGGAAACATGACTTGAAAATACGTGCAAGCGACATAGTTGGTAATGATGCCGAAAAGACATTTTCATTTACCGTTGATAATACACCCCCAGAAATCTTGGTGAAATCACCAATAAATGGGACAACAGTATCACACTCGCTAAATATTGATATAAAAGTAAAGGATGAAAATTTGGCTGAGGTTGGGGCTATTACCATTTTATTGCCTGATGGCGAATCCTTGGAGGACGTAACATTTCATTCATTTAATGTAACTGGAATTGATGACGGAGTATATGATCTGAAAATTATGGCTGTAGATCTTGCTGAAAACGAACAGACAAAGATGATATCATTTAATGTTGATCATACATTTGTTCAAGAGCTACCTGTTATTTCCAGAGAAAAGGAGCAAGTTTCTGAAAACAGCTTGTTAATTATAATTACTGCTATTATTGCCGCAGCAATTGTGATCCCAATTATTTTCAAGAGAATTAGAAAAACTTCTACAGAAAATAAAATTTTGAAAGAAGATTTATAACTATTCTGGCGATACGTGAGCTTGAATGTCTGAGCAGGAAAAAGGACCTGGCGGAATGTCCAGAAGAGATTTTCTCAAGCTTATGGGTGCTGCGGGAACATCTGTGGCTTTTGCACCTTTTGTTCCTTGGGGCAAATTCATGCCCAATCCATCATCTTCAGTTCTTGAAAAAGTACCTGTAATATTGCCTGATGGAACGCAGGCTAATCTTAACACTTTTCCAGTAAATCATGCTGAAGTTATCACTTATCCAGAAACAGCGGATGAAGTTCTGAATGAGGAGGCTTTTAGAAAATGGCAGTTTATCCGACTTCCTGAAAAATTCGGTGGAGAAAGAAAGGATGTATCTTCATTTAGAGCATACAGTATGGTTTGTCTTCATTTATGGTGTTTATGGAAGTACTGGCCAGACGAAGGACGAATGAGAGGAGAGTGTCCATGTCATGGAAGTATGTATGATGTTAGAACAGGTACTTCATTTCTAGGACCTGCATCACTACAACCAGCTCCTTCAAACACACTTCCTGTACTTGAATTTGAGGCTGATTCTGATGGATTTATGTTCATTTCTCCCCCAACATGGGGTGTTAACGCAAATGGAGTTGTAGGATATGGCCGTTTCGCTTGAGAGACAGAACGGTTTACTCACGTTCATTTATTGGATTTGGAATGAGTTAGATCGAACCATCTTTACTGCAATAAAGTTTTCATTCCCATCACGATTTGTAAGTCCATTTGGATTTTTGGGAATGCTCACATTCATCATGTTCATTACTCTGGGCGTAACTGGTGCGTTACTAATGTTCTATTACGAACCAATCATGACAAGGTCGTGGGACAGCGTTGCGTTCATCAACAACGACGTGCCGTTTGGATTTCATATTAGAAATCTTCACTATCATGGCTCAAACGCAATGGTAATGTTAGCCATTCTTCACATGTATTATCAGTACTTTAGTGGCAGATACAAAATAAGAAATGAAGTTTTGTGGGTAACAGGTGTCATACTTGGTACTGTAACAATCCTTGAAGCCTTTACTGGATATGATATAATCTTCAGTGAAAGAGCAGAGCTTGCAATCAGCATTGCAGCATCGCTTACCAACTCGATTCCTGTAGCTGGGCCAATGATTCGTGAACTGATGTTTGGCGCGGGATTCCATGACTTTGTGCTTCGGTTCTACGCGCAACATGTTTTCATTTTGCCCGTCGTCATGCTCGGATTGATGGCTGTTCATTTCCCACGGTTCTTGGTGTTTGATGTGCCAATGGTTATGGCAGTCTGTGGTGCGATGTGTCTGGCTGGCGGTGTCTTCCCTGTCGACTTGGGTTTCAAGTTTGAACCAACTGTGCCGCCTGGGATCACTGTTCCGGAATGGTATCTTACAGCATTATACGCATTTTTGAGAACACAGTATGATAAGTTCCTGACAGGGGTGTTATGGCCTGGACTGTTTATAGCTGTTTTATTGCTTACGCCATTTTTAGACCGATACAAAAAGTTCTCATGGAAAGACCGTCCATGGGTTACTGCATTTGGTATTACTGGAATTGCCCAGATATTAGTAACCACATACTGGGGATTTTACATTCCGCCAGACACAACAATTCCACTAGTTGAAAGGCTGGTAATTGACCCAATTAACTTGTATCTGGTTATGATATTGCTTGTGCCGCTCAGCTTTGGATTCACACTAATGATGATTCATCTTGCAAAGGATGCAGAAAGAAAGGCAAAGCTTGCCAAGGCAAATGGACCAAAGAAAGTGTCAGGAATTAATTTATCAATAAAATGGACAAACTGGATGCTTGTTGGCTTGCTTGCCTTCCAAGTCTTCCTTAACATAGCTGCGTATAACGCGTTCTTGTCTGGCATGAACAATGTTAACTTGTGGTTAACTGGCGTCATATTGATTACATTTGCTGGATTCTTCCATCTTTACCGATATGCTATGGCTCAATCAAAAAACATACCAAAACCTCCAAAGTTTCCTACTACGAAGCGGATAGAAACTTCACAAGAATCCTTGCCAAAAACGGATGTATTACCAAAAACGGATGTATTACCAAAAACGTCTGAGGAAAAACCATGAGTACAGTTTCAGGTAGTCAGTATGGTGTAGGTCTGATTACGCTTTTGGTTGCGGCATCAATAGGAATTGGTTACTACCAAATGTTTTACCTACCAGAGCAGCTTGCAAAACCAGATGTTGACGAACATGTATTGCATCCTGTAAAATCTACTATCATTGAGATGATTGTAGGATCTGCAAGTGCTGACCAGCAGGACAATTATGTACCCAAACTAGTCAATCTGCAATTAAGCATTGACAATCATGTCATATGGAAAAATGTAGATGAAACTGCGCACACAGTAACACCTGATCATCGATACACTGATGGCTATAGTGGAGACTTTGGTTCTACAGGTGTCGTTAAACCCGGCGAAACATATGAATTCTTATTCACAGAAGCACCGCCAAACATACCGGTAACTATTGAATACCACTGTGATCCGCATCCTTGGATGACTGGAACAGTTGTAGTGTCACAGGCTAGATTTTAGGCTGAAAACTTTGCAAACAGCTGATCACTTTCTACTTCCTTGTGTTGTTCTATAATTGAGGCACGAAACTTTACGTCATGTGACTGTTCTGGTTCAAATTCAATTGCTGCAGTAAACTGTGCTTTATTATCTGGCATTACATCTCTACTAATGAATAGTCGTGAAACATTATCGGAAATTTTTTCATCATTATATGACTTGTAAACTATTAGTTTGTTTGAACCTATAATCAGAGTGTTAATAACAATACCATCATACGCACCAGGATAGTTTACGGTTACATGTCCCTTAATTTCAGAGTTAGGTTTTATGTTTAGATTGTCTAATACAAGTTTGATGTATTCCATTGTTGTTGAATAATTTAGTTGGAATAAATAATTTTGTTAAGATAATAATGGGCCCAAAGGGCTTCGATCCCTTGACCATTGGATTAGAAGTCCAACACTCTATCCAAGCTGAGCTATGAGCCCAAGAATCAAAAAATTTTTTACTTTATTAAGGGTTTTATAGCCACTTTTTTTTGTTCAAATCCCTTTCCATTTTATAGAGAAATTGTTGAGAATAGCCAGCATACTTTCCAAAATGATTCAAAACATCCTGATGGATATTTTCATATTCTCTTTTTGATACAGTTTTTTTATCCATACGAAAGTTCTCGGAATAATATTTTTGTAGGATTTTTACTATCCATGTATCTAAAGGAAATGCTTCAAGTTTTTCAAGAGAAAACAACATAACACAATCCGCCACCTTGTCTCCAATTCCAGGTAGTTTTAAAAGCAATTCCTTGCATTTTCCATATTCGGTTTTTTTTAACTCATCAAAATCAATCTCTCTTGAAGCAATGAGGCGAGATGCGTCTAAAACATATTTTGATCTATATCCCAGCTTACATTCTTGGAGATCATGCAATGTAGCATTTGCAAGCATTTTGGGTGTAGGAAATAGAAAAAACTCTCTTTTTTGGAACCTAACTTTAGTACCAAATTTTATACATAATTTTTGAAGTCGCATTCTGATATTTGGTATGTTCGAATTTGCTGAGACAATGAACGAAATACAGCATTGAAAAGGGTCTTGTCTTGTAACACGTAGTCCCGGATAGTACTTACTTGCCTTTTTTACAATTTTGTCCTTTGTAATATTTTTTAGGATTTTTCTGTAGTTATCATCTTCTCGAAAAAAATTTTTTGGTTTTTTTGAAAATGTTACAATTTCAAATGGTTTCTGCTTTGCCACAATTACATCATGGCCATCAATTACAAACCATTCATCTCCATAATTTTCCCACAAGAAAATCTGACCGCTGTTGATAGTTTCGTGTATGTTGATATCGGTATGAAGATCAGGCATATTACACGGCTATCTCTTCGCCAAGTTTTGGTGCATACGCATCAAGACCAAACTTTTCTTGAATCTCTTCTGCAAATTTTGTGCAAGAATTTTCATCGCCATGTACAGTTAAAACTTTAGGATTTCCTTTGATGTTTTTTATCATATCAAAGAGTGCAGTCCTATCCCCATGGCCAGAAAATTGAAATTGTCTTACAGTGGCTTTTACCTTCATATCTTTCCCGCGAGTAGAAATCTTCCCTGTCTCTAACATTTTTTTTCCTGGTGTACCTTCTGCTTGATATGAAACCATCGCAACTCCATTCTTGTCATTAGAGGCAATCTCTTGCATGTAAAATACAGCGTTTCCACCTACCAACATGCCAGCAGGAGAAATTACAACGCAAGGTTCTGAAATTGCCTTTTTTCTATCGCCATGTTCTCTTATCAAAAAGGCATCATTGATTGCATCGGCAAATATGTTTACGTCTTTTAGATATTCAGGATAGCGAAACATGATATCGTTTACCTTTAATGCCATACCATCCATAACCACCGGATATTTGAAATTTGCATTCTTCAACACGCATGCAATCTCTTGCGATCTTTCAACAGAAAATGAAGGAACGAATAATATTCCTTTTCTGTCCATAACTTCATTTGCAAATTCAATTAAACCATTTTCTGATTCCTTTCGTGGCATTTGATCGGTTTGCGAATAGGTACTTTCTGTGATCAAGATGTCTATATCTCCTATGTCAAAGTCTGCTTTGGGTAACATCCTTGAACCGTTGGGATTAATGTCTCCCGTGTAAAATAGTCGTTTGTCATTAGCTTCTACAAGTACTGTGCTACCGCCTATTACATGACCAGAAGATCGTAATTCGAATGTGGCATTTCCAACCTTTACAGGTTCCTTAAATCTAATCTCCTTGGAGTTTCTGAGCATGCTGTTAACATGACCATTATGAAATGAGTGCTTGTTTTTTTCAATCTTCAGCATATCTTCAATCAGTAGCATACTTAGATCAAGGGTTGGGGATGTACAGTAGACGCTAGTATTACCCCCATTAAACAAAGATGGAATACATCCAGAGTGATCTAAATGAGCATGAGTGATTACTGCAGCATCTACATCTTTTGGTTTAACATGGAGTGGATATAGAGGAGGATCATTACGTTTTTTACTAAACATAACACCATAATCTAAAAGTAAATTTGTACCATCACAATTTACAAGAAACCCCGATCTACCAACTTCACCAGCTGCACCCAAAACTTTTATCTTCACGCCCAAAATTCTGAGTCTACACCTTAAAGTCTTCTTAACATAGATGATGAAATTACGATCTGGAAAATCAGCCCAACCTTTAATTAGTGCTAGCTAAGATCAGATCAAACATGGGAAGAACTTATGCAGAATGGGAAGCCACACAAGATAAAGCACTTGTAGCAAAGGTTCGCGCAGGTGATGAGGCTAACAAACCACTATTAAACCAGGTTAACTGGATTTGGGTGAAAAATCTGATGGATCAAAAAGCAGATCTAAATCCAACCTCAGCCGAGTTATTGGACTGGGTAACCTCTGGTCAAATAGAAGCAATGCGAAAATAAACGTGAAATTCACGTATTCTTTTTGTTTTTTATTTAACGCTAGTTATGCCTAACCGATCAAATTCTAACATAACCGTGTTATGATTTTCGATGATGGTTTAAATAGCAAAAATGAAGTTTTAATATGAATAAGAAATGCCAATAGCAATTTTACCAGACGTAGATGAGCAGAGATGTATTGGATGTGCACTATGTGTAGAAATCTGTACAACTCTTGGCCCAGACGTACTCCGTGTAAAACCTGTAGAAGGTTGGAAGAGAGGAAAAGCATTTGTATTTTATCCAGAGAGATGTATCTCTGACGGCGCATGCATAGGTGTATGCCCAACAAAGTCAATCTTTTGGATGAGACCAATGAATTACACAGCAGGACAACCTGTACCTCTTCACAAGAACGGTGTATTCGTTAAAGGATGGGCAGAAGACGCAGCACTATAAGCTGTATCTTTTTAATCTTTTTTATTATTTTATATTTAGAAAAATTTTCTTGCTGTACCTTTTGGTAACAACTTTACAAACGACTTGAGAAAATCATCATTTTTTGATACGTGTAAAACACCAAAATTATTTTTCAAAAAGAAAGCATCCCAATTTTTTTTAAACGTTGGAAAATCTTCCAGCGCGAATTCTTTCCTTGGCATCTCATAGTGGGATGCTGGATACATATCTGAGATCTCCAAAGGTATTATCCCAAGAAATGGATTATAAAAGCAAAACTGGATGGATTCGGGATCCTTGAACTTTTCCCTAAGAATAGAATATTCATTTGTTAGATAAGCTGGTTTGATATCTGTATTTTTAGTTAGAACTGCGATCTTTTTCTTGGTTTTGAACTTTTCTACGGTATTTTTGAATGCAAGTATTTCTGGTCTATATTGGTCCTCTTTTGAAAACAGAAAGATGGATCTTTCCTTGAATTTTGGCGTAGTGTTCACAAAATGACTAGAATTTTTAATGAAAATATCGATTGCCTCAAACAACTTTGGGTGTGCTCGCATTTTCTTCATTACATATTCCCAAAGCCTTCCCTGGTTGATTGATTCCTTGACCCTGTCTACTTCAGCCTTGATGGCAAACAAATTATGAAGAGCTATTTTGCCTATCTTTTCCTCAGATTCTAATGAGAGTATCTCCTTCGGACTAAATTTTCTACATACCTCACATGTACATGAAAAATATCTAATATCTGCAAGGTGACTTGTTTTGTCTTCTTCCATGTATCTATCATGCTTAGCATAAAGTACGTATGATGCTGAATCAAAAGTGTCACATCCAAGTGCCACAGCAAGAGGAATTGTCAAGGGATGACCAGCTCCAAAAAGGTGTAATGGAATTGCATCGGGCATCTCTTTTTTAGCAGTTATTATCATTGATGCTAGGAGCGCATACTCATACGACTCCATAAATTCAACAGGACTGCCAAGTGCTAGCATTGAAAAACCTTGTTTTACAAGATTCTTGGTAGAATTTTTTACTAATTCTTGATGTTCCCCGCCCTGAATTGGGCCAATCCAAACCTGACCATTGTTGATACTATTCTCAAGTGTTTTTTTTGAAACCTCTAGAGTTTGGTTAACATATGATTTTGCCTTCTTTTTACTGAGACCATAACCAGTAGGTTTGTCTAAAGGTATTGCAAAGTCTGTCATTATTCCTTTTTCGAATTCAGCCATGTCAGCAGGTGCAACATCCACATCACCGTATTCTAACACCTGGTATCCTCCCGAATCCGTCATAACAGCACCATCAAAATCGATTATGTTATGAATTCCTCTTTTAACTGCATCTTGCCCAAACTTTTTCATTGTGATATAGGCGTTAGTAATTACAAGATCAAAACCAATCTCCTTAATTTTTTTAGTAGGGATTATTTGCTTTACAGGATGAATCACTGGAACGTAAGCAGGCGTTTCAATCTTACCATGATTAGAATGCAAAATACCTATTCTGCCTGCCAGATCACTTTTTCTTATCTCAAACATTCTATAACAATTTTAAATTGATCTATATTAAATTAGTCTGGAAAAAATTTTTTTAAATCATTTTTCCCAGTTATATCTGCTAACCAATCTACTGTGTCTCCCTTGGAAGTTCCATTAATAACACCCTCGATTTTTTTCGTAATTTCTTCAACTGTAAGAGATGTTGTATTGATTTGAAACGTTTTTTCTTCACCAAATTTTTCAATTGAATCATAGGCAATGACACCTAAAATTTCACTTCCAAGATTATCATTTTTTTTACTATCAGAATAGTTTCTTTTTTCATAAATCTGAATAAGATCATAAGGGTTTTTTCTAAGAACAATCGACATTGAAATCAATTCCTTCGAAACCACAAACGGTGCTAAATGTCCAACAATTAATGATTTCTCTGAAATTTTTTCTTTTAGTATTTTTTTCGTTTTCTCAACATCTACATCAATAGAATCATTTTGTTTTGATGTCCCCACTTTTACAGCTTCCTTGTTAACGTCAACAATTTCATAGCCTAGAATTTCAGCAAGTTTTCTAGATACTGTATGTTTTCCCACACCGGGATTTCCTGTTAAAACTAACACAAGTATATTCAAAAGTGCTCGGTTAAAAATTTCTGTAATACTAATATGTATAAACATCAATTCTATGATATGCAAATTGGCCTTCTTGGCAAAGCCAATGTTGGCAAATCAACATTTTTTTCAGCAGCAACTGAAGACTTCAATGCTCAGATAGGAGACTTTCCATTTACAACCATTCAGCCTAACGTTGGAATTGCATATGTTAGCACTACATGTGCTTGTAAGCATTTTAAAATAAATCACAACAATCCTTTATGCATATCTGGGATTAGGTTCATACCCATCAAACTCATTGATGTTGCTGGTCTTGTTCCCGGAGCACATGAAGGCAAGGGATTAGGTAATCAATTTCTAGATGATGCTAGACAGGCAGATATGCTAATCCATGTTGTAGACATCTCGGGGTCAACTGACATACAGGGTCAGCATGTAAGCGTGGGAACACATGATCCTAGAGAAGATATCAAGTTTGTTGAGGAAGAGTTTGATTATTGGTTTAAACAAATACTGGGACGTGAATGGCAAAAACTCTCCCGAGACATAGAAAAAAAATCGACAAAATTAGCGGATGAAATTACAACTCGTTTTAGCGGTCTTGGAGTTAAAGATAATGATGTTCATGAAGTTTTACAAAGTTTAGGTCTGCTAAATAAAAAACCCACTGAATGGGATGATTCTGACATAACCAAATTTGCACAAATGTTAAGGAAAAAGACAAAGCCAATGATAATCGCTGCAAATAAGGCTGATCTGTGTAAGGATTTGGATATTACAAATGAAATACACAAAAACCGTGAAATTGTAAATTGCAGTGCGGAAACTGAGTTAATATTAAAAAAAGCTGCCAAGGCAAACTTGATTGATTATATTCCCGGAAATGAAAAGTTTGTAATAAACAAAAATGTGGATATATCTCCACAACAAAAGAATGCATTAAGTCTTGTAGAAAATCTTTTGTCAAAATTAAACTCCACTGGAATTGAAACAGTCTTAAATTCTGCTATATTCAAGGTTCTGAAACTAATCGTTGTATTTCCTGTTGAAGATGAGACAAAACTATCAAACAAAGATGGTCAAGTACTTCCGGATGCTAAACTCTTACCTGAAAATGCAACTGCAAAAGACCTTGCAGAAACCATACATCAGGATATCGCAAAAGGATTTCTACATGCTATAGATGCCAAAACTAAGCAAAGAATAGGCGCTGATCATCAGTTAAAAAATGGTGATGTGATTAAAATTGTGTCAAGTTTAAGCAGAAGATAGCATGAAATGTCTTGGAGTTGAAAGTACAGCGCATACATTTTCATGTGCTGTACTTGAAAGAAAGGGAAAACGTGGTGAAATTCTTTCAGATATTCGTAAAATTTATGGTCCACCTGACGGTGAGGGGATTCATCCGAGGGAAGCTTCTAGGCATCATGTTGAAAATAGTACTATAGCATTAGTTGAAGCACTACAAAAAGCAAATGTGTCTGTAACAGATCTTGACATAATCTCATATGCTGCCGGTCCTGGGCTTGGACCATGTTTACGTGTTGGCGCAGTAGTATCCAGAGCACTTGCATCTTATTATGAAATCCCAATTTTTCCCGTAAATCATGCTCTTGGTCATATCGAACTGGGAAAAATGCTGACAGGAGCAAAAAATCCCTTAGTTTTGCTAGTATCTGGTGGACATACTATGTTACTAGCTTTTTTGAATAAAAAATGGAGGGTTTTTGGTGAGACATTAGATATTACTTTGGGGCAACTACTAGACCAATTTGGAAGGTCTATTGGATTTGCATCTCCCTGCGGAAAAAAAATTGAGGAGCTTGCCGAAAAGAAATCTAACTATATACCACTCCCTTATTCTGTACAAGGAAACGATGTATCATTTTCAGGACTTCTTTCAGCTACAAAAGACGTTGCAAAACAAGGTGTGAATGATGCATGTTATTCACTTCAAGAAACTGCATTTGCAATGATTTGTGAAGCTACAGAGCGTGCCTTGGCTTTTACTAAAAAAAAGGAGCTGATGATAGTTGGTGGAGTTGCAGCAAACAAAAGATTGTCAGCTATGCTGCAAAGTGTATGCAAAAGGCAAAAATGCAAGTTCTTTGTGGTTCCACAAAAATTTGCTGGTGATTGCGGGTCTCAAATTGCTTGGCAAGGATTGCTTGAAGCTTCCGTGAAAAAAGGAGCTAAACTGGAAGATACTTTCGTTAAACAATCTTGGAGACTTGATACAGTAGAAATTACTTATTAGATTATTCTAATCTTCTTCATCTTCTGCTCGGATAAATTCATCATGAGTTTGCGATATAAACTTGCAAAAGTCACGAAAATCTTCTTTGTTAATTACTTTTGTTACCCCATCTTCAATAAATTCAACCCAAACAACTTCACCATCATCCCCCTCATCGTCT
>JACNGK010000076.1:0-13206 GCA_014384145.1 Nitrososphaerota archaeon | reverse complement strand
GAAAGTAGATACATTTGGTTACCATCTGAGTGTTTTTGATTATGGTGTTCCACCGCATGCGGGATGTGGAATTGGTCTTGAAAGATTAATGATGGCACTGACCGGTATAGACAATATTCGCGACACAACATTTTATCCTAGGGATGTTGATAGGTTAACACCATAGGTGAAAAATTTGGTTAATGAGGAAGAGATTTCTGAAGTTGCAAAATTAATGAAAATTAATCTTGAAGATCATAGTGATCATGTTAAAAGAGTACAAAAAATGCTTGAATATTTTGATATTCTAGATGATGCTAATGTTGAATCTGAGGAAATCATTGTTCAAGAAACTGATTTAGGTAAACTGAGGGACGATAAATACAATCAATATGATAAAAATTTATTGGAATTTCTGAAGAGCTATCAGGAAAAATACGTAAAGGCTCCAAAGTTGAATTAAGTTGGATTTAGGAATTTCTGCATTAAATTATATAAACAGCATAAAGAATGGTGAATTTACTGTAGAAGAATTCACTTTAAAATCACTTGAGCGAATCAGTCAGGTCGATGAAAAACTTCATGCGTTCTTACGAGTTAATGATCTAGCAATAAAAAATGCACGAGAGATTGATACTAAAATAAAATCGAATCAGAACGTTGGAAAATGTTATGGAATGCCTGTATCTATTAAAGATAATATCTGCATAGAAGGATCAAAAACTACATGTGCATCAAAAGTTTTGGAAAATTTTATTGCACCATATACCTCTACCGTAATTAATAAACTAAATTCTGAAGATGCAATAATAATCGGGAAAACAAATCTTGATGAGTTTGCAATGGGTCTTAGCACAGAATTTAGTGCATATGGACCTAGTAGAAATCCATGGAATGCAGATTATGTTCCAGGCGGTTCGTCTGGTGGAAGCGGAGTATCAGTTTCTGCAAATGAATGCATTGCATCATTAGGTTCAGATACAGGTGGTTCAATTAGAAATCCAGCAAGCTTTTGTTCTGTGGTTGGATTAAAACCAACATATGGGTTAGTAAGTCGTTATGGTCTTATTTCGTATGCTAATAGCATTGAACAAATAGGACCTATGACAAAAACTGTAGAAGATTCTGCATTCTTATTAAACATAATTTCTGGAATTGATTCTAACGATAATACAACAGTTGATAACAAAAATCAAGATTATCTAAACAATATTGATGCTGGTATAAACGGGAAAAAAATTGGAATAGTAACGGAAATGACAAATCCTGATGGGCTTAGTACTGATGTACTAGATGCAACTAATGATGCGATTAAAACATTTGAAAAGCTTGGAGCAAATTGTGAACAGGTATCATTACAAATGGTTCCATATACTGTGGCTGCATATTACACTATAACATCAACAGAAGCGGGAAGTAATCTTGCAAGATATGACAACATAAGATATGGATATGAATTCGATTCATCAGGGTTTGAATTTAATTCATACATATCACAAGCGAGAAGCAAATTTGGTCCTGAAGTTATAAGAAGAATGATCCTTGGTGGCTTTGTACCATCTGCTGGGCATGCAGGGAAGTATTTTTCAAAGGCATTAAAAGTGAAATCTAAACTTACTGCTGAAATAAAACACGTATTTGAAAAATTTGATTATCTAATATCACCAACGGTTCCTATACAGCCATTCAAATTCGGTGAAAAAATTAATGATCCTGTATCATTTATGATGGTTGATTTTAATACGGTTACCGCCAATCTTACTGGAATTCCAGCAATATCAGTACCATACAAAATTACAAACGGATTACCTATTGGAATTCAAATAATGGCTAATCATGAAGAGGAACATTCATTGTTGCAGGCTGCGTATGCATTAGAAAAAACTGTAGATTTACCCGAGGTGCCAGCCTAATGACAAAAATTGGTCTTGAGATACATTGCCAGCTAACAAAGCTTGAAAGCAAGTTGTTTTGTCCATGTAAAGCTGATTACAGGGAGTTTGAACCTAATACAAACATCTGTCCTATTTGTATGGGAATTCCAGGTTCGTTGCCATTACTGAATAAAAGTGCAGTTGAAAAAGCAACATTAATTGCAATGGCACTTGATTGTAGCACCCCAAGCAAAATTGCATTTTTTAGGAAAAATTATTTTTATCCTGACTTGCCAAAAAACTTCCAAATTACCCAGCTTAATGTATATGGAAATACAAGCATTGGTTGGGAAGGCAAAATTTTAGTAGGAAATTCGAAGATAAGAATTAGAAGAATACAATTGGAGGAAGACCCTGGACGATTAATTTACGAAGGTGTTACTGAAAAAACTAAACTCACATTAGTTGATTATAATAGAGCTGGAACTCCATTAGTTGAAATTGTAACTGAGCCAGATTTTGAAACTCCTCATCAAGTTAGAGAATTTTTGAATATACTTTCAGATTTGCTTGAAAATTTGAATGTGTCAGATCCTGGGCTAGAGGGTGCGATGCGTGCAGACGCTAATGTGTCAATTGAGGGAGGTTCAAAAGTTGAAATAAAGAATATCGGTTCATTTCATGATTTAGAGAAAGCTGTTCATTTTGAAATAACAAGGCAGCAGAGTCTTGCTGAAAGAAAAATTGAGATTATTCAAGAAACTCGGCAATGGGATGATGGGCGAAAAATTACTATTTCAGCAAGAACAAAAGAAGAAGAGGCTGAGTATAGATATCATCTGGAGGCAGACATACCGTGGGTTAGAATTGATGATAACACAAAAAAACAATTACAAGTACATATGCCTGAAAGCATCAGTTCCAAGAAAGAACGATATGTTTCAAAATACGGTATTACATCACAGGTTGCAGATATCTTATCTTCAGACAGATACTTTTCTGAACTTTTTGAAAAGGCAAACAACGAAACGAATGCGAAAGATATTGCAAATATGATTACTACAGATATTATGGGATTGCTTGATACACGTGAAAAGCGTGAAATGTCAAAACTAGAAGGAGATCACATTTCAGATTTAGTTGGATATATCAAATCAAATAAGATTACCAGAGCCTCTGCAAAATTAGCTCTGGATGAGGTTATAAAAAATGGAAAACAATTATCAGAGATAATTGAGGATCTTGATTTGGGTCACGTTTCAGACGAATCTACGTTATCTGATATTATAACAGAAGTCATAGACGAAGAAGTAAAAGCAGTAGAAAATGCAAAAGAAAATCCTGAAATCGTTAACTTTTTGGTAGGAAAAGTTATGCAAAAAACACACGGAAAGGCAGACCCAGAATTAACATTAGCCCTTCTGAAAAAAAATCTTGGTTTATAAAATTATTTTACTTATCCATATCGATAGTTTATTCCCTTTTCTCCTCGTGGATGTTTCCAATCAGTTTGCTCAGAACATGTTCCACATTCAATACACCCTTCATGCTGTATCGTAACTTGACCATTTTCTTCACTATAACATTTAGTTGGACACAACGTAACTAACTTTTTCATAAAATCATTATCGGGGGTTAGTACCTTGATATGAGAATCTTTATCATCATTATAATTCAGCTTTGCAATACGATCTGCAAGTAATGGAATAGAAGGCGTGTAGGATGAAGAAACTGTCTTTCCCTTTCGTTCGGCAAGTTCTATTGGTACTTTTACATAGCTTTCTTCTGACTCTATCACTGGAAGCAGACGCTCATAACCTAAAACATTTACAAACTTTGCTGCCATACTTCTAATTGCCCCACTTGACATAAGTTTTAGGACCATGCTGTGCTTTGCACTCAAAACATCTTTTGGTACATCTTTTGTGGCATCAATAAAGATTTTTAGATATTCTTTGTCGATCTCTTTCATATCTTTCGTGTATGGACTTTCTTCAATTGATTTTGTGTAATATTCACCAAGATAACCTTGAGAGAAATTATTTTTTTCTAATGCCCTTGCAATGGCGTTGGCAGCTCGTACCCCATCATCGATTCCCACATTAAGACCTTCAATTCTTGGACCGACAAAAACTCCTCTACCAGCTGCATCACCTACAAACAAGACATTATTCTGGTAGGGTCTTTTCATTCTGCAGCGTTTTCCATCAGGAATTAATTTTGCGCCGTATTCGTCCTCAACATAATCTGTTTTAAACGTGATTCCATATTCGGTTGACATCTTTTCGCGAAGCTCAGATAATTTAGATTTGATTTCATCTTCCGAGTTAAATTTCCCAGTCTTGATCATCTCTTTCGTTTTGCTTGAAGAAAGGTATACATCACGAATCTCATACCAAGTTTTTATCAGCTTTATTACCGCAAAACGGATCTGCATCTGTTTTTCCTTCTCTAATGTTTTGTCAATTTCTCCCTTTACCGGTACCTCATCTTTGATTAACTCGGTAACCATCGGATTTTTTAATAAAGCATCTAGTAGTGTGTTGGGCTCTGTTGGATTGTCCAAAAGAGAATCAAAATGATATACTGCACCAACTGACAAGGTGTCTCTGTTTGTGTAAAGGAATCCACCTCCTAGATGGTTTAGTGTGATGTCACCTGCAAAAAGATGTGCTGCCCCGCTATCCGCTCCGATAGCAAATGTGTCGTTAATTATATTTTCAGGTAATTTTACAATAGCTTTGACACCTTGATACAATTGTGTTGCTGAAAATTTTGGTCTTGCATTAGTAATCTGTGCAACTTCGGAATTTACACCATCAGCCGCTATTACTGCCTTTACTTGAAATTCATCTAACTCATCAGTCTGAATTGTTGTCCTTTCTTTTTCAGCATCCCAAGAAATGTCATTTACGTGAACGCCAGGGACTATTCCACCACCACATTTTTGTGCGCTTTCATCAGCGCTTTGTGCAAACCAGGCATTTAGCTCGTTCATAAGAACTGAATAGCCAAAATTTGATTGGTATTCATGCGCTGCTGTTAGATCCATGGAAAAAACTTTGTCTTTTGAAGTTGCGTGGAGAAGATATTGCGTAATTTTTCTCTGCAGTGGTGCCTCACTGACAAAGTTTTGCCCGTAAATATCTTCAACATTGTAGACTCTTCCGTTGTTTGGTTTTTTTGAATAAAGGATTCCGCCAGAAATATTTTTTACACCTACCTTTTCACCTGCTTCAAGTAGGACGGCCTGTTTGCCCAAAGTTGATAGTTGCTTTAGTGCAGCCAAGCCAGCTGACCCACCACCAACTATAGCTACATCATACTTTTCCATTAACTCATCCTGCCTGTACTACCTGTTGCTGTTTTTTGAGCTCTTCAACTAATAGTGGTATAACATCTTCCATTCTTCCATTGATGAAAATATCACATTCATTCTTTATTGGCGAATTCTCATCTGGATTTATTGCAACAATAAATTCTGAATCCTGCATACCAGCTATATGTTGCATTGCCCCACTTATTCCAACTGCCACGTAAAGCATTGGACTTATTTTACTTCCACTAGTTCCAATCACTCTAGCTGGAATCATGTAAGTTGAACTGATTGATTGGCTTGCAGGTAAAAGCTTTTTTGAAATTGGTAACGAAATTCCTATCTCTGCATCTAGTTGCTTGGCAAGTTCGGCTACAAGCTTTATGTTTTCATCTGGCGCATCTTTGATTCCTCGTCCAAAGCTTACAACGGCTTTACGAATTTCAAAGTCAACCTCACTTTTGATAATTTTATGACTAAGAACTTTTACTTTGAGATCATTCTCTTCTATTTTTGGTTCGTAAAATATTATTTCTCCACTCCTTTTTGGGTCTGGTTTGATGGGCTCAAAAACACCTGGTATGATACTACAGCCTTGAGGATAATATTCACGCTTTATTGCTGGGGTTGTATTATTAAGACAAAGAATTGTTGTCCATAAGAATCCTGAAAAATCTGGTCTGTACATTTCTAGAGTTTTTTTGAAATCAGTTGGTTTACCATCAGTCTTAATTTGATGTGTTACATTAAGGTCTTTGATTACGAGCTTGTTAATATCTGATGCAAGACCTGACTCTAACTCTACTAGTACGGTAGATGATAAATGTCGGCCAATGCTATCTGCTGCAAAAAATATGTAGCGGGGTTTTTTGAATTGTTTAGCATAATTTGGCTCAATCTTTGATGCAATCTCTTTGTCTAAAGCAATTTGACTAATTACTTTGGTATGAATTGTGTTTCTAAAATCTTTTAACTCTGGGTGATCAGCACAAACTACTACGTCAGCACCATACTCAATCAACTCTTTAGAATAATCTTTAATATCATTTCCTAGGATTACTGCAACCACTTTTTCATTTGAGGAATATCTTGCGTTGTAATCATCAAATAGTCTTCTTGCTTCTCCAAGCATTTCAAGACTTACAGGAAGAATCTTTCCATCAATGTGTTCCATTATAACGTAAACATGGCTATAGGCTTCGCACTCCGTCTTGCATGAGTCACACCCACTACAACGCCAGTCTTCACTCATTTAATCACCATCGCAGAAAGCGCCTCTTTCATCTTAGCAACTGCTTTGCGTATGTGTTCTGGATTTGAACCATCAAGAACTTCGGCTTGTCTTGTAGCCTTTCCTTTTGGTATACGTTCTACTTGGTATACTATAGTTGGTGAGCCGGCAAGTCCTACTAATGTTTTATCAACACCAAGCTCATCAATATTGAAAACTTTGAGATATTGTTTGTAATTTTTAGCCCTTTCGTAAGCCTCTTTTTGATATTTTTCAAAAGCAATCCTCTGAGAAACTGTAGTATAATTTGATTTGTAGGATGGATCAATTGAGATGAATACTGGAAGCGGAGCTTCAATTTCCTCGACAACATTTGGTACACCATTTAAGGTCAGTAAACATTTGGCTACAACAGTTCTTTTTTCTAAATTCACATCATAACTAATAACATTTCCAAGAAATGTGAATCCTAACTTCCATGCAGTTTGTGGGCCTGTCTGACCAGTTTCACCATCAGAAGCCCTGTGTCCAGAAAACACAATGTCCATCTTTCCTTCCATCTTGTCAGTAATGCCTGTTCTTAGAGTCTCTGCAGTTGCAAGCGTGTCTGCTCCCGCAAAAATTCTATCACTGTACAGGTGTAGTACATCTGCATCACAAGTTTGTTGGGCTTGTTCTAAAGCTAGTTCTGCAAATGGTGGACCCATTGAACAAACAGAAATCTTTGCATCATACTTTACCTTGGCATAAAAAGCAGCTTTAGCAGCTATTCCACTGTGAGGACCCAGCGTACTTTTTGTTTCATTTCTATTGAGTGTCCCATCAGGCTTGTAGCTTACATTTCCTTCAGAAAAATCGGGCTCTAATTTGACAATTACGGCAAGATTTAGTTGTTCCATGATTTGTCCATATTGTAGTGTATTATATTTTTTCAGCCAATTTTAAAATATTAAATGCAATTTTTTCAAACTGAGTTTTACTTTCCATTGATACCATTAACACATCATTTTTTATAGGAAAGCTCATCACAATGAGTTTTTCCCTAAATGACATGGAAAACTTTACTTTTCCGAGATCATCGTCAAATTCACTTCTCATCTTAACTCTTAGTGCAAGCTCCATGTAGAGCATTTCGTCTCTTTTTCTATCACCAAGCCGTGTTTTACTTGCTGCCATACCACCCGCAACGAGTCTACCCTTAGAGTTAATTACACCTACAAATCTAATCTTGGAATCAATTTTCTGAACTAACGTACAAATATTTTCATAATCCATTGTTAACGGTCTCTAGTGCGATCTATTTATTGCGATCTATTTATGGATAATTATATGGAAAACGAATCGAATGTCACTGATTATTATAAAAAAACAGCGATGTTTTGGTCCGATATGATAGCAATGATGTCCTCCAAACCTACAACACTTTCTGCTGTTGGACCATTACGTAACTTATCAACCAATTTGAAGAAAATTACAAGCGAACTAACTGAGTCAAATAAGGAGATTGTAGAATTTAATAATTTTTTAATTGAATACTATAAACAATTAGCAGACACGTGGACTGGCGCTCAAAAAGAAGTATCCACAAAGATATCTAAAGTACCACAAAATGAAGAGGGTCTTGAATCTTACAAAAGAGTCTGGATTGACATCTTTGAGAATAACTTCACTGGACTGTTTGATTCTAAAAAATTCTCAGAAAATTATAACAAGCTTATTTCGACGGAACTTGATCTTCTGAAAAGATGGAATGCAATAACTGATGTAATGCTAAAGTCTGCTAACTTGCCGACCAAGCAGGAGATTGAGGAAATTTATGAGGAGCTACATACCCTAAAGAGCAGAATTTCAAAGCTAGAGTCGTCTAAAAAGAAAGCTTGAAAAAATGTCAGGAAATAAATTTGACCCAAAAATTATTGGCGAATTTCTAAATTTTAGCCGTAACTTTACAGAGGCTCCAATGAAAGCCTCTGTGCCACATGAGGTTAAGTTAGGTTCAACACAATTTGATGTTGCATACAAGGAAGACAAAATACGTTTGCTGCATTTCAAGCCGCTTACATCAAAGCAAGTTAGAACACCGTTACTTATTTCGTATGCAGTTGTTAACAGGTGGCATATTTTTGATATTGACCCAAAGAAAAGCTGGGTAAAAAACTTGCTTGAACAAGGATTTGATGTTTATTTGATTGATTGGGGAACGCCATCCAAGATTGATAAATTTCTAGGGTTTGATGAATACGTAAATCGTTACTTGGATAACTGTGTGGATTTTATTTGTGATGAAACTAATGTGGATAAGGTATCAATTCAAGGTTATTGTACGGGTGGAACATTGGCTACTGTATATTCAGCACTTCACCCAGAAAGGGTCAAAAATTTAATCGCAACTGCGCCAGTAATTGATGGTTGGAAGGATACAACAGTTGTGAGTAATGTTGCAAAATATTTTGATGCTGATAAATTGGTTGATACGGTAGGAAATATGCCGCCAGAATTCATCTATTTCTGTTTTTCAATTCTAAAGCCATTTGAGCAAGGTGTTGAAAAATACATAAAATTTTTGAATAATATTGATAACGAAAAATACGTTGATAGTTTTCTTAAAATTGAAAAATGGCTAGATGAGACCCCGCCTATTCCTGGTGAGCTTTTCAGACAATGGATAAAGGGTATTTATCAAGATAATTTGTTGATACAAAACAAGATGTATGTTGGGAATAAGCATGTATCATTAAAAAATCTCAATATGCCAGTTTTTACCCAAGTTGCTGTAGGTGATCATTTGGTTTCTCCGGAATGTAGTATGCCTTTACATTATGCAGTTTCAAGTACTGATAAGATATTGAAGTTATATCCCACAGGACACGTTGGAATGATAGCTAGTTCGTTTAGTCAAAAAACCGTTCTGCCAGAGCTTGGCCAGTGGCTTAAGGAAAGGTCATAAAAAAAAGGAAACATTCACACTAGTATTTTGGTGTGAATGCGGTTAACCAAGATTGCAATACACCTTTGTTAAGATCAGCAAAAGCCTTTGCGTTCTCGTTGAAGGTTTTGATATTCTGACGGGTTGCATCAATTGTTGCTAATGCTACCTTATTCTGAACATCTTGAACCTTGCTAATCTGTTCATTTGTTTTGTTTACAGCACTTTCTGTTGCTTCTGGAAGAGCAGTGTTGATTCCGGTCTTGTTTGCAAATTCTCTTTGCAAAGTAATAGTTGAATCTACAATGTTCTGGAATGCTTCAGTGTATTCTTGCTGTAAGCTTGTAACAGATGTTTGATAGTTTGGGAATGATTTCTCAGCAGATTTAACCTGTTCTTGAACAGTTTCTTCTACAGTTGAAAAAACGTCATTCTCGACTGTTTTGTTTGATTCGTTACTCATGGTTTGTTATAACTGGCATCACTATATATATCTAGTGGTAATAGAAACCATTCATAACCATTTACTACCATTTCAATTATTCTTAGGATTGACTGGAATAACAATTACCTGCACCAAATCTCCTTCATTCACACTAAGAGCCTGTCTTTCTGCCTCAGGAATTGAGATCCTTCCATTACTACCAACACTAGTCTTGAAAGCACCCCATGAGAGAAAGTTTGGCATCATATTTTGCAGATTGAACGGATTTTGAAAATTTGTCTGAAATGGATTCGCATTATTCGTGAAATCAGACTGCATTTTAGATGTGTTTTCTAGCCACTGCTTGAATAATTCAGCTGGATCGTATGGGTTTTTCTTTCCTTCCATTACCACTAGTGGGTTGATTACCTTATAAAATGATCGTTAAGCAAGAAAATCTGACACGATTTGAAAGAATTCTTTTGGTTTTTCAACATATGGTACATGTCCACATCCTGTCATTTTGTAAAACCTGCAATCATTGATTCCTGATACAAAAGATTGTGCATATTCAATAGGAATTACAGGATCATTTTCGCCCCAGACAATTAATGTTGGAATTGTGATTAACTGTAATTTTTCAGTGATTACCTTGGAATTACTCAATCCTAGAAGTGTTGACATGAAGGCCATTTTTGCATTTGGTAATTGCATTCTTTCTACGAATCCAGAAACAATCTTGTTATCTATCTTCTTCCTACCAGACATAGCCTGGAATGCATTCAGGGCTGACTCGTTATTTGGGTACATTGCAGCTGAAATGTATGTATTTAATGCAGGAGTTGAATGCTTCATCATACCTGATGGTGAAACAAGAACAAGTTTTTTCACATTTACATCATGATTTATGATAGATTCGGCAGCAATTTCACCTCCAAGCGATGAACCAATAATATTCAGATTCTTAATTCCTAGTTTACTAACAAATTTAGAGACGAATTCAGCAAAGTAGTCAGTTGTATAATCAACAATTGGTTTGTCGCTATATCCGAAGCCAATGAGGTCCGGAACGACAACTCTAAATTTTTTAGCAAAAAGTGGTATTACATTTTCCCATCTTTCCGCAGAAGCTCCAAGACCATGAAGTAACAGAAGCGTATCCTTCGAAGTTCCTTTCTCAAAATAGCGTATTTTGTTACTATCTATTTCAGTCGTTTTTACCGTCATATTAGCTGGCTTGAAGTGGCTGAGATATAAGATTTTACGGATTCATTAATTGATGGTTTTCATCATGAAACTTTTGCTTGACAAGTTATTAGACACATAACACAAATTCAGGCATGAATATGGGTTTCCTTTATTTGGCAACAGGCGTTATCGCCGGAGTTTTAGGTGGTATTTTCCTTGTATCCTTCTTCTATAATCCTGAAAGCTTGTTTATGCCACCTTAGTTTTTAATTTAGAATCACAATTCTTTAGCAACCATTGGTAAAAATGCACCAGCATCAGATACAATTCCTAATGCTTGCCATGTACCGCGATCCATCAATTTTGTAACAGTTGGTTGGTTTATGTCAACAACTATCACTTTGACATTAGCAGGAAGCATATTTCCAGTTGCAATTGAATGTAGCATGGTAGCCACCATTATAACCATTGAAGCGCCTTTTAGAATTTCCTTGTATTTTTTCTGAGCAAGTGCAACATCTGTAATCACATCAGGCAAAGGACCGTCATCACGTAAGGATCCAGCTAAAACAAATGGTACTTTCTTTTTTATACATTCATACATTATTCCTCTTGTTAGCTTTTTTGATTTCACCATTTTTTCGATAGAACCGGCCTTAAAGACTGCATTTATCGCTTCCATATGATTTCTGTGACCTCTTACAGCAAGAGTTCCATCACGAACGTTCATGCCAAGAGACGTTCCTAGTGTAGCATATTCAATATCATGAACTGCAAGTGCATTTCCAGCCAAAACCGCATCGATATATCCATGACGGATAAGTTTTGAAACTGATTCAGTTGCACCTGTATGAATAATTGCAGGGCCGCCAACCAGAACAATTTTACCACCATTCTTTTTGGTACGTCGTATATCCTCTGCAACTTTTTTGGCTATATGCTGTGTTGGTCTCTCACTAGAGCTTCCACTTCCCATAAATTCAAATACATTCATTCCCTCACGAGGTCTTTCAGGTGGAATTATTTTGACGCCATTTTCTCCTACAACAATTTTATCACCTTTTTTTACCTGACGAATTGGAACACACATTGCTTTTTTGGATTTAACAATAACACATTTGTCCATCATCATATTGTCCACATCAATCCATTTGTTGTTAAGAAAAATTTGTGTTGGATTATTTGTTGTACTGTAAAAATTATCAGGCATTACCATATCTTTTGTTGCAGCCTTTAACATTACATTTTTTTGAGTTTTAGATGTGGCACCTTGGCGATAAACATAGTTTAAGATTGTGTCGAGATTTTTTGTATTCGTTCCAGTAACAAGCAGTTTTGCATAACTTTCATCCTTTTTCTTCTTACCAACCTGTATATCTAAAACCTCAAACGAGCCACCATGATCCATAATCCCATCAAATACCTTTGTCAGGATCAGCGAATCTATAAGATGTCCTCGCAGTTCTATTTCGGATGAAAATTTCTTCATATCTTCACCTAAATTATTGGTAAGTAAAACGTTACGACAATATAATTTGATTATTTACTATACTGGGAGGCTAACCTCACCGTCATACTCCTGAATCTTATCTGATTTTAGCGAATTTATTATGCTGGTCTTTTCTTCATCAGACAATCCTTGTACAATTGTCTTTGCAATTCCATTTTTATCACATAACACAAGAAGGTATCCGCCATCATCAGTTACAACAAATCCAGATGCACCATTGACAACTGCATACAAATTTTCTTCCCCAACTGGTTCCCAGATGTTTGTTTTGTTGTTGTCCTTTAGCGCTAATGCTGGCATTGCTTTGCCATTTGCAAATTTGTTAAGGTACTCTCTTGCATCATTAACACGTTTCTGACCAACTTTTAGAGCCATAAAATATTGCATGGTATATCATCTCAAGGTTGCTTCTTATTATTTGATTTTTTTTTAGGGTGATGATTACTCTTTTTTTTCTTTGGTTTCGCATAGTAATCGGCAGCAGCTATTTTTGGATTTAAAACTTGCATTACTTGTTTTTTAATACCACCAGTTTTCTTTTTTGATTCATTATTCTTTTTTCCAAGAAAATTAAAAAAACCCATCATGAGAATTTAGACATTATGTGATAAATATCATTCCATAAAATTTGAAAGGATGTTACGTAAATTTTTGCTTTTAATTTCCTTTTTTGCAGTATTGAAGAAGGTTTGTAGTTTTTCTTTGGAAATTCCCTTGTTTTGATAAAATTTTGCTTGAAATGCCATTTCCAATTTATC
>JACNGK010000002.1:0-2685 GCA_014384145.1 Nitrososphaerota archaeon | reverse complement strand
AGATTTAATTAGACGTCCATTAGGATAAAATCTCATATTTCCTGAATCAGATGCAGGTTCATAATCAGCAATTGCAAGTTTTTTCATCAGGTTTACATGTGGTGGAGGTTCATCAACACTTCTTTTTTTTGCAGATTCATACTTTGCAAGTATTTCCAGTTGTTTATGATTAGAGAAATTGAATTTTTCAATCTCCTCCATTTTACCGTCAGGTGTAATTATGTACCAATATGATTTGATCTTGGATTCAGATTCTAATGCTGTAGATGTTTTTTCTTTAGTTGAGTCCTTAGAAAAAACTTTGGAACTTTCTGCAAGTGGGTGTCCTTTAACTTGAATACTAAAAGCTTTTGTCCATCCAAATGGCGCATGCGTTGTTTCAATTTCAGTGGATAATTCTTGCATTTCTTTTAAAATTTTAAGACCAGTGTCAGGTGATGCAAGATTAGAGCTTAAATGTGCATATGGATAAAGCAGTAATTTATTACAACCAATTTGCTTCATTGATTTTTGAATATCAATGATTGCATTTTTTGCAACACTTGAATCGTCGCCCTCCTCAATTGCAGTAAAACATACTACAACCTCTTCTATACGAGTTTTTTTGGGTTCTATTTCCTCTGCAGATTTTATTTCCTTCTTTGTCGGTGTATATTCTATACTGTCACAATGTAATTGTAAAATACGCATAATTTCACACAGATTGAATTATTGAATTAAGTGTTATCAATTTGATAATGTTCATCATTAACTAAATCCGGCGCCAAATTCATCACCTTTAGTCAATGGGTCGATATCTGGTGCCTGTTTTAATTTTAGATATAAAAATGCCTCATTAACTAGTTCAGATGCAGCATCCTGCTCAAGCCCATAATTTTGCTTTGCAAAATCATGATATTTTTTTAGTTTATTTTGTTCTTGTTCGTCAAGAGAAATATTGTCAGACAAAATCATTTCAGCAATTTTTTCAATTCTTGAATTATGTTCAGCTTCTTTCATAGATAAATCAGGTAATGGGCTTTTAAAAAATATAGCAGTTATTCGTTTTCATCATGACCTAAAACATGTTTAACGCAGTAATATTCATCATTCATAGTACAATAGTAAAGTGACTCTTCGTTACACAGTGAACAAATTGGCTTTTTGTCATCTAAAGATAGTTTTTGATGATAGGAAGTGTTTGTCATTTTCCATCTAAAAATATTAATGAACGAAGTATTAAACTAGAAATTCCCAAACTCTCAGTCAGAAATTTGCTAGATTTTTCTAATGCATTATTACCACGAAATCCTTCATCATAAATCATTTCCACGGATCCTTTGTCAGTTTCAACCAATGATGTAATTAGAGAATACAGTCCTAGTTTTTTGTCATTTTTTTCAGTGTATAATCGTAATTGTATATTTTTTATTTTATAGCCTTTCTCAACAGTGGTTCCATCAGAAAGTATTTGAATAATTTTATCAGGAGAACGGTCTACTCTATTCGAGTCTGCAATATCGATATACTTCATATTTGTTCTTAACCTATTTCGAATTTAGATTTTTTTAAATGATTGTGCCAAAACAGGTTTATTCACCAATATTCAACTTCATGTAATGGATCATCATCATTTTAAGGGCAATGATATTCCGCATATCAAACTTGACCCTAATATGTCGATAGAAGACTTGGTTAAGATTTATTCAGAGTCAGGATTTAACGGGAGAAAACTCGGTGAGGCTGCAAAGGTTTATGCAAAAATGATAAAAGAAGATGCAACAATCTGTTTAACAGCTTCTGGAGCTTTGACTCCAGTTGGTTTTGGTGGAATTTTTAAGACTCTAATTGAAAGAGGTTTTGTAGATTGGATAGTCACAACTGGTGCTAATGTATATCACGAAGATCATTTTGCATGGGGATTACCAGTAAAACAAGGTGATTTTCAGGTTGATGACATGAAACTATACGATATGGAAATAGTTAGGATTAGAGACGTGTTTATCAAATTTTATGAAACGTTAGAAGCACAAGACCAAGTCATTCAAAAGGCATTCAAAAATAATTTTGTTGATAAACCATTCACTACTGCTGAGTTTTGTAATTTTTTAGGCAAAATTAGTAGTGAGAACTCAAAGTATCCTGAAAAAAGTTTTGTTACAACAGCATATAATTACGATGTACCGATTTACATATCAACACTAAAGGATTCTTCTCTTGCGCTTAATTTAGCAATTCATAGATTAAGAGAGAAGACATACAGCCTAGATTTTGTAAGAGAAATTTTGGAGCAAGCATCAATTTTATACAACTCCCAGAAATCTGGAATAGTTGAATTAGGTGGTGGGGTTCCAAAAAATACTGCTCAGCAGACAGGCCCACTTCTTGATCAAATACTTCGGCAAAACGTTGGTGGTCAAGACTACATAATACAAATCACAGACGCAAGACCTGACACTGGTGGATTATCAGGTGCCACATTAGAAGAAGGAAAAAGTTGGGGTAAGGTACAAGATGCGCATCGTGATATGGTAACTGTTTACGCTGATGCAACTATAGCATTTCCTATTCTTGCACTGTATGTGATTAGTAACCAAAAATCAAGAAAACCAAAACGTCTTTACAAAAAACTTAACTCATATTATGCTAATCTGAAAAATGGATTTTTTCAAAATGCTGGAAAATATTATGATAAATAAACACTGT
>JACNGK010000097.1:0-2707 GCA_014384145.1 Nitrososphaerota archaeon | reverse complement strand
ATACATATGAAAACAAAGGGTTTACATATTTCCAAGCGATTGGACAGACATTTGCATTAGTAGGATCTGATATTCCAAATGATCTTGCTGCAGCAGTTATGGCTGATATTACTCCATATGCAACAGCAGTATTAACACAAGTTACAACTCAAACATATCAAGGTTTAGCGGCTCAATTAGGCCTGCCATTTTCAGTAGTGGCTTCAGGGGCATTAGCTGCTGCTGGTGTTCCTTCTTTAGCTAATTCTATTGCTGGAGGGGTAGCTGCAACTGTCGGTGGTGTTGGTGGAGCTTTCACAGCTGGTGGTCAAGGATTTGTTGGTCAATTAGGACCTCTATTTGCTGCACTTGGTGCTGTTGAATCATCTGCAGTTCCTCAAGGAGATGGTGTTACTCACATTCCGGCTGGATATAGAACTTATGGTGATGCAACTAGATCACACTGGGGAGGAGATGTATCTATGGATTACTTCGTTAATAGCGATGTAAGACTTTGGGCTAATGCTTCTTGGTTAAGTCAAAACGAGTGGACTCCAGGAGAAGAGGATGATGATGACCTTCCTTACTATTCAAGTCTTAATGCTCCTCAATTTAAATGGAGATTAGGAATGGATTATACTCCACCATCTGGATTTAACTTGGCAGTTTCATTCATGCATGATGATAAATTCTGGACTGAACAAGGATTTTTCACAGGAATGGTTGAGACAAAAAACCTTATTGATTTAAATTTAGGATACAAGTTTAGTCCTGCTATGAGATTTGATATCTCGGCGCAGAATCTAACTGATGATCCATATTCACAATTCCCTAATATGCCTCTAATTAGAAGAAGAGTAATAGGAAAACTTACTTTCAACTTCTAATGTTGAAATTCTATTAATAAAAAGAGCAACTTTTTGGTTGCTCTTTTTTTTTGTAAAATTAATATTGTAAGTATATTTGATTTTTCGAATTCGTAAACCTCTTTAGAATGAAAAATGTAGGAATTGATACAATTGATTATTATATCCCTAGTCTTTTTGTAGATATGCAGGATCTATCTTTAGCAAGAGATATTCCCTATGAAAAACTATCACAAGGTTTGGGGCTGAAGAAAATGTCAATTCCTGATAATAATGAAGATACTGCTTCACTAGCTGCCAATGCACTTCTTCAATTAATCACAGCAAATAAAATAAATCCAAGTGAAATTGGAAGAATATATTTAGGGACTGAAACAGGCCTGGATTCATCAAAACCGATTTCTTCATATGTAATAGAAATTGTTGAAGACTTACTTAGTGATAAATTTGGAAACAGATGTTTTAAAAATTGTGATATTGTTGATCTAACTTTTGCCTGTATCGGTGGTGTTGATGCTCTTGAAAACTGCATAGATTGGGTTAAAGGAGGTGTGCAAAGAAAAGCTATTGTTATTGCAACTGATATAGCAAAATACCACATTGGTTCAACCGGAGAATATACACAAGGAGCGGGAGCATTATCATTGTTAATCGCTGAAAACCCGAAAATTATTTCTATTTCAAATACCTGGGGAGTTGCATCAAAGGGTATTGGAGATTTCTTTAAACCAAGAAGAATTTTTAATAAAAAAGATGTATTTAAAGAAGCTGCATCTTTAATGGGATCAAACCCTTCAGATGAAGAAGTTCTGGAACTACTTGCAAATAATGCATCAAAATTTTGGAATTCATCAAATAAACAAATAGAAGTCTATAAAGAAGAGCCTGTCTATGAGGGACAGTTTTCTAATGAGTCATACCAAGAAAGAATATATGAGGCATTAGACCATTTCAAAAATCAAAAAAATATAAATTTTCTAACAGATTGGGATTTTTTAATTTTTCATCTTCCTTATGCATATCATGGAAGAAAAATGATTTTAGAGAAATGGATACAATGGCTTGAAGAAAATGGAGAAATTGATAATTTATATGATGAAGTTGGACAGGAAGAAAGTAATAGAAAAGAATGGTTAAAAAGTGTTAGTCAATCAAACTTGTTTAATGAGTTTGTAAAAGAAAAATTAATTCCTGGCGAATTAGCTTCAGCCGAAATTGGAAACATGTACACGGGTTCAATCTTTATGGCATTAATTAGTGTCCTTTCTTCGGCATTAGAAAAAGGGCAGGATATGAAAAATACTAAGATTGGATTTCTGAGTTATGGAAGCGGTTCAAAAGCCAAAATTTTTGAGGGTAGAATAGAGGGCCAATGGGAAGAAATAATAAAAGATTTAGATCTCTTCAACAATCTTGAAAATAGAATTAAAATTGATATTGAGTCCTACGAGAAATTACACAATAATGAAAGTATGCCTCCATTAGATTCTTCATCAAAATCAATTAAATTGGATAAGATAGAATCTACAGAATTAACAGCAGGTCTGAGAAAATATAAATAATATAGATATGAATATTCTTGTTTGCATCAGCAATGTCCCAGATACAACTTCTAAAATAAATTTTGTAGAAAATGACACAAAGTTTGATAAAAATGGTGTTCAGTTTGTAATAAACCCTAATGATGAATTTGGACTCACAAAAGCAGTGTGGATGAAAGAATCCCATAATGCAAATGTGACGGTTCTAACTGTTGGGGATCAAAGCACCGAAACTACATTAAGAAAATGCCTAGCTATTGGTGCTGATAAAGCAATTAGAATTGACTGTATTGCCAAAGATGGATTTTCAGTTGCAAAAGA
>JACNGK010000003.1:0-2748 GCA_014384145.1 Nitrososphaerota archaeon | reverse complement strand
CTGTCTTAAGACAGACACGAATCCGTAAAATTTTTGAGCTAGAGTTGCTTGAACAGAAAGAAAACTTGATTTTAATCCGTGTACTTTGTGAGGCAGGTACCTATATTAGAAAATTAATCTATGATTTTGGCGAAGTATTGGTACATGGCGGTACTATGATTGAGCTAAGACGAACTCGTGTAAGTCAGTTTCATGAAAACCATCCATTGGTTACTCTTCATCAAATTGCAGATGCATTTGCAGATTGGAAGGATAACAAGGATGGTTCCAAACTATCTACCATGATACATCCAATAGAGCATGTTCTAAGTGAAATCAAGTCAGTGGTTATACGTGATTCTGCTGTTGATGCGCTATGTCACGGAGCACAACTTGCCATACCTGGAGTATTACAAATCTCTCCAAATTTACAAAAGGAAGATCTTGTTGGTGTTTATACGCAAAAAGGAGAGATTGTTGCACTTGCACAATCTTTGATGTCTGAATATGATATCAAAGAAAATACAAAAGGATATGCCTTTGAAACAAAACGAATAATCATGGCACCAGAAACCTACCCAAAAAGTTGGAAATCACGGTCAACAGTTAAGGAAAACATTACAAATGCATAAACAAGATGAAAAATCTACCTAGAGGTCTTGTAATTGCAATTTTAATTGGCATGTTAGCTGGTTTGACACTTGGGTTTTTTGTGAACTATCAGTCTAATCACGAGCAATTAGTATTTCAGGAAGGTCCTTCGATTTCCATTCTAACAGAAAAGATTGATTTTGAATTGGGAGAGCGCATTTACATTAAAATTGTAAATTCTGGCACCATACCACTAACATTTTCTGATGCCTCGTATGGTTTGAAGGTGACAGGACTTGATGGTGTATTATATTATACTCCAATGGCAGCTCAAGTAATTTCTACACTTGAACCAAAGGAAGAAAAAACATTTGTTTGGAATCAAAAAAGAATGGATGGCTCTGATTCACTGGAGGGCATATACAAGATCGTCGTTGAGGGATTTGACCATAAAAACAACAAAGTAAAAAAATCTATAGTCATAAACGTTCTAAAGTAAGATATTCAGAAATCTATATGGCGAGTAACTAATGCCGGGGTCGCCTAGCCTGGTAGGGCGCGCGCCTGGAATTTCTATGAAAACCATAAAGCGCGTTCTCGCAAGGGATCGAGAGTTCAAATCTCTCTCCCGGCGCCTTTACATAACTAAAAGTGATAATGACTGTCATGCAAAAATATGACATTGCAATTATTGGCGGAGGAGTATTAGGAACTACAATTTCATACTGGCTTTCTACTTTATATGATCTAAAGATTTGTTTAATTGAAAAAGAACATGATGTTGCGTTACATTCTAGCACTCGTAACAGTGGCGTAATTCATTATCCTTTTTACATAGATCCTAAAAAAAAGAAGAATTTTGCTAGAGCTGCATTTCTTTCTCATGATATGTGGAAAGTATTGGCTAATGAAAACAATATTCCTTGGGTTCAAGGTGGGACAATTGAAATTGCGTTAGATGAGGAGCAACATAAAACTCTTGAAAAATATATGGTTTTAGGAAAAGAAAATGGATTAACTGAGGAAGATATTTCAATTCTTGATTCCAACGAACTTAAACAAAAAGAGCCTAACTTGAATTGTTATTCAGGTCTTTATTGCACTAAAGAAGGTTCAACAAACTATGGTCTACTTACAAAAGCAGTATCAGAGTTATCCAAAAAGAATGGAACAAATTTTTTACTTAAACATAATGTGAAACATGTAGAAGAAACATCCAAAGAGGTCAACATAATCTTTTCAGACAACTCATCACTAACGGCAAATTTTGCAATCAATTGTGCTGGAGGAAATTCTCTTGATGTTGCTAAAAAATTCAGATTGTTAAAAGGTTATTCAGATCTTCATTTTCGTGGTGAGTATTGGGTGGCTGATTCTGATATTGCGAATCTTGTTAAGACAAATATCTATACTGTCCCACGCTACCCAGAATTTCCATTTTTAGATCCACATTGGATTAAAAGAGCCAACGGCGAAACTGAGATTGGTCCAAACGCAGTTCCAGTTGACTCTCCAGAAGCATATGACAGCTTTATCACAGACATTCCCACCGTACTTTCAAAAATCACTGACATTGTTACTGGTAGTACAAAGAAGCTTCTTCTAAATACGGATTTTATTTCATTAGTGTCTAAGGAATTTCTTAGTTCAATTTCTAAATCAGCTATGGTTGAAAGAGTGAAAAAATTTATTCCTGCTATCAAACCAGAAAATTTTCCAAAACGTGGAACATCAGGAATTAGAACTCCAGTAATTTCACCTGAGGGAAATTTTGTATCTGAAATGATAGAAATTGAAGGCAAAAATTCTTTTCATGTGGTAAATTATAATACTCCTGGCGCAACTGGGGCTCCAGCTTACTCCGCTTTTGTTGTGAAAAAATTGCAGGAAAAAGGAATTTTGACACAACCAAAAAATCAAAAAGACTCAATTTGGAATTTCAATGAAATTATTGGACAAGCTTAATATCCATTTCAATTACAATTTTTTTGTTGTTACCTAACAAGTGCTCAATTAGGAAGGGAGACAAAGATTGTGTTAATCCACCAGAATATCTAATTACTATAGTATCTGACAATGATGAATTTATGATAGGGATTACATGTGGAAAACACAAAGAATCTGTTTCATTAAAAATTGGTTCACTTCAAAATGATGGAAAGATACCAAAAGGTACAG
>JACNGK010000095.1:0-2795 GCA_014384145.1 Nitrososphaerota archaeon | reverse complement strand
ATGCATTGTGTCGTTACTTCAAATACATCTCTAGGTGCCGAGTAGTCACACTTTAATCCCATGCCATGAGCAATCTGCTGAATTATCCATAAATCTTGTTGAGCATCACCCGGCGGGTTGACAGCTTGCCTTCCGAGCTGAACCCTTCTATCAGTATTTGTAAAAGTCCCAGTCTTTTCAGGAAAAGCAGATGCTGGAAGTATTACATCAGCATAAAGAGCAGTTTCAGTAACAAAAATATCTTGAACTACCAAATGATTAAGAGAAGAAAGAGCTTTTCTTGCATGATTCAAGTCAGGATCAGACATAGCCGGATTTTCACCCATTACATATAAACCAGTGAGGTTTTTAGAAATTACTTGATCCATAATTTCTACCACTGTTAAACCAGGTTTTTTGTCCAACTCCGTTTCCCAAAATTTTTCAAAAAAATCATTAATTTTAGGGTCATCTACTCTTTGATAATCTGGAAAAACCATTGGAATTAATCCTGCATCCGAAGCACCTTGAACATTATTTTGCCCACGTAATGGATGCAATCCAGTGCCTGGTCTACCAATTTGTCCAGTCATTAACGATAACGATATAAGTGCTCGCGCATTGTCTGTTCCATGAATGTGTTGAGATATACCCATACCCCAAAAAATTATTGATGCTGGTGCGCTCGCATAAATACGAGCAATTTCATTGATTTGGCTAGAAGAAATACCGCAAATTTTCGACATCTTTTCTGGAGAATAATCTTTCAAATGTTCTTTTAATTTTTTAAAATCTTTTGTTCTGTTATTTATAAAATCTTCGTCAACAAGATTTTGATCAATTATTGATTTCATAATTGCATTGATTAATGCAACATCTGTATCTGGCTTAAACTGAAGGTAATAATTAGCATGCCTTGCTAATTCAACTTTTTTGGGATCCATTACAATTAAAGTTTTACCATCTTTGGCTGCATTCTTCATAAAAGTTGCCGCAACAGGGTGATTAACAGTTGGATTAGAGCCAATCACTATAATTACATCAGCCTCAGTTACATCTGCTACTTGATTAGAAACTGCCCCAGAACCTATCATTTCTAGCAATGCTACAACTGATGATGCGTGACATAATCTTGTACAATGATCAACATTATTGGTATTGAAACCAGTACGAATTAATTTTTGAAATAAATAAGCTTCTTCATTTGATCCTTTAGCACAACCAAATCCAGCCAAAGCATTTGGACCTTTTTTATTTTTTATATCTTTAAACCCCTGAATTGTTTTTGTTAATGCGATATCCCAGGTTGTTTCTTCGAAAACATCGGATAATTTGTTAAAATCAAAATTACTTACATCAATATTCTTTGAGACCCCATTCTTTCTTATTAAAGGTTTAGTGAGTCTGCCTTCATTGTTAATATAATCGAACCCATATCTTCCTTTAACACATAGACGACTTAAATTAGATGGACCATCTCTTCCATCGGTAAATAAAATTTTATTATTTTTAACGTTATAAGTAAGTAAACATCCAACCCCACAATATGGGCAAACACTATCAACTTTTTTGTCAGGAATATTTAAGCCAGCATCATTAGAAGGCATTAAAGCGCCTGTAGGACATGCTTGGACACATTCACCACATCCAACACATGTGCTGTCACCCATTTGATCATCTAAGTCAAAAACAATTTCGGATTTTATTCCTCTTTGGGCATATCCAATTACATCATTTACCTGTTCTTCTCTGCAAGCTCTAACGCATCTGGTGCATTGTATACATGCATCAAGGTTTACAGCAATTGCAGGATGACTTATATCGTGTTTTTTTTGAACATTCGAAGGGAATCTATGTTTTTGTATTTGCAGTTGGTTTGACCAACCAGTTAGTTCACTTTCCTTGTCATAAATTTTCTCTGAGACATCAGCCGTAAGAAGTTCTAAAACTAGTTTTTGAGAATGTTTTACTCTTTTGCCAGATGTGTTAATTATCATTCCATTTGTTATTGTTCTGGCACAGGAAGGTTGAAGTGCGCGTTCTCCTTCAATTTCAACCATACATACACGGCAATTCCCATCAGGCCTCATTCCTTCCTTGTAACATAAACGAGGAATGCTGATACCATTTCTTTCAGAAATATCTAAAATAGTTTCTGTCGGGTTACCTTCAAATTTTTCCCCATTGATGGTTACGGTCACCAATTGGTTTTCAATTATATCCTCAGGATTTGCTATCATTTTTAAGTTCCTTTGGAAAATATTTTATCACAGATTTAAGAGGGTTTGATGCCGCTTGACCCAGCCCACAAATTGATGCGTCAGTCATTACTTGCGCAAGATCAGATAGGAGGGGAATATTCCAGTTAGTTTCTTTCATTAAAACAGAAGCCTTTGATGTTCCCACACGACATGGTGTACATTTCCCGCAAGATTCATGAAGAAAAAAATCCATAGTATTTGACGCAGCTTGAACAGCAGTGTCATGGTTAGATAAAATCATAATTGCTGCAGAACCTATAAAAGAGTCATAGTCATCAAGTGTGTCAAAATCTAAAGGTATGTCTCCCATTGATGACGGAAGAATTCCTCCTGATGCTCCGCCAGGAAAATAAGCATAGAAGGTATGTCCATCAAGCATTCCTCCAGCATACTCTTCAATTAATTCATTTACCGTAATTCCAGCTGGGGCTAGGTGAACGCCCGGGTTTTTAATTCTTCCACTTACAGAACAAGATCGCAACCATTTTCTTACATGCCTCCCGTGAGATGTAAACCAATCAGCGCCTTTTTCAATAATATCCCTTACCCAATACA
>JACNGK010000004.1:0-2811 GCA_014384145.1 Nitrososphaerota archaeon | reverse complement strand
ATTTTTAGCGGTTACTGTTGGAGCCATTTTCGTACTTGGTATGTATGGTCCAAATGTTGCTGAGATTATTCAATCAGCCGAGGCTCATGGTGTTCAGGCACAACTGCAAAGTCGTTTTATTCAAATTACAAATGAGGCAATTTCACGACAGTCACTAACTACTGGTGAAACTCTTGTTCTTTCTGGAGCACTAGTAAGCCTTGTTGAAAGAGAGCAAAGAGGATGGATTTCCTTATTTTCAGAATCAACGAACTCCGGTAACAGATGGGAGATTATGGCTAGAGACCCACCAGGTGTTGTCTTTGAGATTCCTGGTAACTCTATAACACCTTATGCAATTACTGCAAAGGCACTTGAACCAGGTGTTTACCATGTTCATACTCAACTTAATGTTGCAAACGTAGGACCAGGTCTAGGACCAGGAACAACAGTAGTAGTAGATGGAGAGGCAATCATGAAACCAATCCCATGGGGAATGCTTGCATACCAGAGCATTATCATTGCAGCTGCTTATGTCATAACATTTGCTACAAGACCATGGCAAGTAATCTAACCAACAAACCTTCTTTTTCATTCTAATATTTTTTAATAGAATTATAGAAACGACTTTATGCAAATCACGTGTTTTTAATTTATGCAATGGCCAGGAACAGGAGATTCGAATAAAAGAAGAAAAACCATCAGATTTCTTATAATTTTACTTATCATTGGCGTAACAGTTGGTGTTGGTAGTAGTATTATCCAAGGCTGGCTTGGTCAGAGCGATCCACTCAAAGTTTGCATTGAGAACCTACATACACCATACAAAATGTCGGTAACATTGGAGTTGTATGTGGATGGAAACAAGGCAGACATACCTGCCAATATAGGATTTGGTGATAGTCTAGGTGACGACTTGTTGGCTTCAGATTGTCAGAGAACTATGTACACACTTACGGATGATGGAACCATTTATGCAGAATGGGAAGAAGAATACCCATTTGAAATTGGTCATTTTCTATGGATTTGGGAATTCCCAATTAAAGACATGGATGACTCAGAAACACGTGTGATAGTAAACGGGAAAGAAACTGATGAAGGTATACATGCTCTTCTAAAACATGGTTCAGTTTACAGGGCCGAGTTTTATTCAGAAGGATTTGACGAATCACAAGAATCTGACTTTTTGCCACCCGACTTGTAGATTTAAAGAAATATGGGCCCGATGAGATTCGAACTCATGACCTTTCGATTATCAGTCGAACGCTCCAGCCAAGCTGAGCTACGAGCCCTGAAAAATTTTCTTAGATTACGTGTTTTAAGTTTGCTGTCACTTCCATTTGATTGAACATCCAATGGATGGGTCGAAATCTTTCTCTATTTTTTCTCCCGCAAGATATTTTTGGATATTCTCCTGCATTGTATTTTCAGTCGCAGTATCATCCGGATTCATGGCATTATCAATCCTGCCATGAAAAATTAGCTTTCTATTTTCATCAAAAAGGAATGGATCAGGAGTACAAATCGCACCATATTTTTTTGCTACATCCTGTTTCTCGTCTACAAGATAATCAAATTTTATACCTTTTTCATTGGCAATTTTTTTCATATTTTCAAAACTATCATCTGGATATTTGGTAGAATCGTTACTATTGATACCTACCAATGCAATACTTTCATTGAATTTTTCATGAATCTGTTTTATAGCATCAATTTTTGCCTTAACATATGGGCAGTGATTACACATGAAAATTATCAACAATCCCTTATTTCCTGCATAGCTGTCAAGAGAATGCATTTCATCATCAATTCCCTTAAGCGAAAAATCTGGCGCATTATCTCCAGTTTTTAGTGTGATTTTCGATTCTAATAATACCATTAAAAAAAAATTCTATCAAATCAAATAAAATCCTTACCAATTAAAGACAACAATTAAAATCTATACGGCAATGATTCAAGAGGAGGGCTGATAGTTCAGACTGGTAGAATACTCGCCTTGCACGCGAGGGGTCAGGGGTTCAAATCCCCTTCAGTCCACCTTTAAAAATAAACAGACAACGGATCACTCACAACTTTGAAGATTTTAGATCAACTTAAATATGAAATATAGAGCGTTAGTAAATATGGGAGTAGCTGACATGTGGCCTGTGTATATTCCACTAATTGTTGGATTAGCACCAGGATTAGTATATTGGTTAGCAATTACTGCTAGAAGATCTGGCAAGTAAACAAAATCTACATCTTTTAATTTCAGTTTTTGTTCTAGTTGTTTTTTATATAAAAACTATAATCTAACTTCAAACATAGTTTTTTGATGGAATCATTCGATCTAGTTGCTATGGGGGGAACATTTGATGTCATTCATAGCGGACACATGGCATTACTAGACAAGTCATTCTCAATCTCATCAAAAGTTATCATAGGTCTTAGCAGTGATCAGCTAGCAGAAAAAAGAGGAAAAAATCTGGATAACGATTATTCAAAAAGACTTTCATCGCTAAAATCTGCAATTGAGAAAAACTTTCCCAATTCTTCATATGAGATAAGCAAACTGGAGAATGATTTTGGACCAGCAGTTATTGATGGTTCCGTGAAAGCACTAGTTGTAAGTGAGGAGACTAGTAGCAAAGGGGTACATCTTAATGAAGTAAGGGTAGCGAGAAAGTTACCACCTGTGGAAATAATTGTGGTGCAAATGGTTTTAGCTAAGGATGGGAAAGCCATCTCAAGCACCAGAATCAAGACATCTGAGATTGACAGCAATGGAAATTTGAATTGACAACCAACTTGCCTATCTTTGAGTAAGTGGGATAAAACAAAAATTATGGCAGT
>JACNGK010000005.1:0-2816 GCA_014384145.1 Nitrososphaerota archaeon | reverse complement strand
TCATACAATTTTTGTTGGTATTCGTCCCATTTCGGACTATCATGACCACCAATTGATGCAAAGTATGGAAAATCACTTCCTAATACATTCGTAATTTGTTTGTCCCATGCTTCAGGATCATCTTCATAATCAAAATCTCCCTGATGTAGCACCATTTGTGCACCCTCATCTTTTATAAGATTCAAAACTGCAATAGCGTTTAGTCCTAAACCTTGGTCCCCAATAAACGCCACACGAAGATCTGGATCGGTAGGTATTAGCTTTTCTTCAACTATGATTATTCCATTTGATATGAGCCACTGTATGCCCAAAACAAACGAACTGTCATCTATCTGTCCATCAGCCCACCAACCCGCATTATTTTTTATCCATGACGGAACTTCCTGTGATCCTGTTGGGTCTGCTGTTTCAGTAGGAGGTATAATCATTATTCCTTCTTTGATAAGATATTGGATTCCTTGTAGGAATGACGTATCATCAATTTGGTCTGTTGCCCACCACCCAGCGTTATTTTTAACCCACGATGGTATTTCATCCTGTCCAAACGCATTAGGAATCGACAAAACTCCCACTAAAGAAGATGCAAGAATTAAAAAAAGTAGTAATCGCATATGTCATGATTTTCTCTGTTTCTGATAAATCTGATCTAGATTCTCTCTTATAGAATTCTTATTCTCAATGACTAATCTTTCTTTTTGTATTTGTCAGAGACATCCATTCTCTGCTTCATCTTTTCAATGTCGTCTTTCATAGTAGATATTTCCTCGTTCTTTTGTTCAAGTTCTGACTTTTCCTTTTGCAGTTTACGGATTTTTGCCTTTGATCTTTCGTCGTCAGAGATTGTGAGTGCTGGAACTGCGTTAAGATATTCTTTGACAAGTTCCATTATTCCAGACTTGAAGTAGTTCCTGTCAAACTTTACAATGCCTGAATGGTCCATCATGTATTCTGCCTTGATTAGTTGTGCAAGCTGGGATTCTCCCTTGAGTGATTCCTTTACTGCCTTGTTGAAGAAATATCTAAAGCCGTTCATCTGTGGAACATCACGTCTTCTCTTTCCCTTTGGAAGTTTGTTTGCCATTCCTGCTCTCCTCAAACATCTGACAACTCTTTGTGTAATTGTTGAGCGTGGTGCCTTTCTGATTCCAATCCATCCCTCTTTCTTGAAGACAGGCTCATCATCTTTTGGCTCACGTCGTAGCTGAATTGCATATTCCTTCTTCCAGTCCATCAATGCCTGGTATGCCTCTGGAGTGATAAATGCAGGAATCTCTGGATATGACTTTTCCTTGATTGTTATTATTGCACATACAGGCTCTGCCTTTTCCTGCTGTGATTCTGTAATCTCTAAGAGAAGTTCATCATCAACCTTGTAAATTGGTGTTATGTCTTTCCAAGTGCAGTCAAATGCACCCGCCCTTATTCCACTTGATGAGGCAACCAAGATTATGGAACGATCCATGCTGTTTGATGTGAACTTTAGCATGTGGCTAATCTCTGCCCTTGTGTATGGTCTTGAACCTGTGACACTTGTTGGTATCTGTTCTGGAATCATTGCATAGACACGCTTCCATGCCATTGGCACGTCATTCATCTCAAACAATTTCTTGAATGGCTTGAAGTCATTACGAATTGAGTTTGGGTTGAGATACTCTTTGTCTGCAGGATCCTTTTTTGTTCTTGTCCTTAGCATCTTGCTAATTGTCACCATTATACTCAAAACCCACTGTGGATCCTTTCGTGCCTTGTTGACAAGGCTGACTACTTTTTCCTCAAATGTTTCACCATCTATGAGATCAGACAACGTGTCCATCATGTAGCCTTTCAAAATTCTTGTATAGCGTTCCTTTGTGTATTCAGACTTGAAAGACGAAAGATAATTTTCCAACGGATTTAAAATTGTGTTTTCCAAATCATCGCTTGTAATTTTCTTAAGCCCCATAACATCTTAGGCGTGACGGAACCATAAAAAGCATGTAACTAGATGTGGATCCGAAGGGATTTGAACCCTTGACCTCCGCAGTGTGAGTGCGGCATCCAAACCAAGCTAGACGACGGATCCAAATTTTCTTCGCAAATACATTATTTAGGCGTTAGAAAATGTTGTGAAAATATATAGAAACTATTCAGGTTTACAAATTGTATGGGAAACAAATGTGAGCACTTTACACAAGCAAACGACCAAATCTCCCCGAATACAAAGGAATGTGAGGAGTGTGAAAAGGAAAAAACTCCTTGGGTTGCATTGCGAATGTGTCTAATATGTGGTCACGTTGGTTGCTGTGATTCCTCAGTAGGATTGCATGCAACAAAACATTTCAAAGAGACAGGACATCCTGTTATGGTTGCAATCCCATCAAAGTCATGGAAATGGTGCTATGTTCATGAGGAGTATTATTGATCTGTTATGGTGAGACATGAACTTGGAAAATGGAATCTTGATGAACTTGCTAAAAACCCGAATAGGGCAATTATTGATAAAAAGCTTGCAAGGATAGAATCTGATTCAAAAAGATTTGAGAAGATCAAAAAATCACTAAATCCAAAAGTTTCATCGGGAAAATTTCTCAAATTATTACATGATGTAGAAAATATCGCGGAAAAATCAAGCGTTATAGGCGGTTATGGGTCATATCGCCGCTCAGGAAAAAAACAAATATACGCGGGGAAAGCGGTGGCGACACGCCATAAGTAAATTCTGTGTGGAACAGAGAACCACGCGCCGCTCGTTTGCACTAGGGGGGTAAGACAGAGAGATGGGGAGAAAGGTAAAGGTGGGATGAAACATGCCGGGGGTTGTTGTGTATTACCATGAA
>JACNGK010000044.1:0-2835 GCA_014384145.1 Nitrososphaerota archaeon | reverse complement strand
CCCTGCAACTATGTTGGTTCCATATTCTATCATCAGTTTTGTATGCCGCGTGCCAAATTTTCCTGTGATTCCTTGCACGATTACGGGTTGTTTTTGAAAATCACCCTTTGAGTTTTGTTTTCCCTTTAAAAGTTCGAAGATGTCTGTCATTTATTGACCTCCATGACAGCTTTGTTGATTGCCTCCTCAATCGATGGAGATAACTTTGTTTCACTGTCTTTCAGCATTTCTTTTGATTTGTCTGATTCTGCACCCATCAATCTGGCAAAAACAGGTAAAATTATTATCTTGTTATCATAGGCTTTGAGAAATGCGGATGCTACAATAGTTGTTTTTACTATTCCACCATACAAATTTACCAGAACTGCCTTGACATTTTTCATTTTGCTGATTAGCGTTAAAGCTTCGTATACAGATTCCTCCGTTGCAGTACCGCCAACATCCAGGAAGCAAGCAGCCTTTCCACCATTATCGGTTAGCATGTCAAGTGTTGACATTACAAGACCCGCACCGTTTCCAATAACAGCTATATTGCCATCTAATTCTACAAGTGAAAATCCACTTTCTTCTGCCTTCTTTTCAAGCTCTGTCTGTTCATGATATTTTTCAAGTTCCTTATGTCTGAAGTTAGAATTATCATCGGTCATAATCTTGCCATCAAGTGCCATCATTGAGCCGTCCTTAAGGATTACCAGCGGATTAATCTCTGTTAATTCCGCTTCCTTTTCTACAGTTAATTTTGATAGTTTTTGTAAAATGTCTACAAAGTGAGTAATTGAATTTTCACCAATGCCAATTTCCTTTGCTACTTCTTCAGCAACTTTTTTTGTGACATCACCTGAACCAACTTCTCGAATCACCTGGTCCTTCACTGATTCAATTTCTACTCCACCCTCTGCCGAGGCAATTATTGTGTAGCATCTCTTACTCCTGTTAAGAAACAATGACAGGTAGATTTCTTTTTCATATTCTGACATCTTTTCAAGTAGAACAGCTCTGGTTTTTTCACCCTTGATTGACATGTTTAGAACCTGCGGATATTTCAACTCAAATTCATCTTCATTATGGCATTTTTGGATTCCACCAGCCTTTCCACGACCGCCTACAGGAACTTGAGCCTTTATCACAAACGGATATCCAATTTTTTCAGCATCCTTTCTCCCACTTTCTATGTCCTTTGAGGCAATACTATCTGGAACCCTGATGTCATACTCCTTGAATAATTCCTTAGCCTGATATTCTAATAATCTCACAAAAATTGTCGTATTGGGAAGTTTATAATCGTAGCAGTAATCCCGTCACTTTAATTTTTTTTCTAAAAGTTCAACAGTTTCTAAGAACAAATCTTTGCTCTTTCTCAAAAGCCTATCTGGAAATTCCTCTAATTTGAACACTAATTGTTGCTTAATTTCTGGTATCACCATTCCTCCAGATATTATTAATTGTTCAACAATGTAATCATTTGTTAGCGTACAAACTATCTCTTCATACGAACCATCTTCTTCCTCCATGGTCTGGCGATAAAGTACTATGGGTTTGTTTGTTTTGGCAACAATCCGTGACCCCTCTTTTAGAAGATCTGTCAGATGTTGGAGAGACCACGAATCAAGACTAATCTGCTTGACCATAGATAATCTATACATTTTTTGTATTTATGATCATTGTTGCGTTACTATTCAACAGAAATTCTAATTTTTTGACCATCTATATCGTCATCCTTGTATTTTTTGCAGGTTTGTGTAAAGTTTACTTGTTTAACTCTAACCAAAAATGAAAGCTCATCGGTTTTATTTTTTATCATCGATAACGATTCTTCATCAAGATCCAATATAGAGGCTGTATTCAATACATCAGTTGGATTATAGCCCCTCTCCTTTCTCAATGCTTGTAGTCTTCTGGCAAGATCCTTGATTAGACCTTTTGCCATCAATTCATCATTTCTTTCAGTTGAGATGATTCCTATCAGATTATTTCTTCTTGAGAATGCAAAACCTTCTTGAACATCAAACTCGATTATGAAATCATCTGTATCTAAAGAAATTTTTGTTCCATTAACATCAAATGTAAACGAACTATCTTTTTCGAGCCCTTGTATTATCTCATCAGGTTTCGTTTCAGAAAAAATTTCTAGCAGCTTACCAAGATTCTGTTTTGCCTTTGGACCGATGGTTTTTCGGTTAAGTTCTATCTTCGGGATAACTGGGGCGCCAGATTTTTTCATCTCTAGCATTTCTGATATTCCCTCATGATTTTCAAGTTCAATAATTTTGTAATCTTCCACATTTAGTTGGGATTGTAATAGTTCTGATAACAGCTCAATTTTCTTTTGCAGTCCTTTTTCTACACATATTAGCGCGTGCTTTAATGGCCATCTTCTTTTCAACTTTCCCTTCATTCGTGCAGCAGCACAAACCGAAACAGTCTCATTCATTATGTCGAATGATTCTTCAACACTTTCATTGACTAATGCAGGTGTAGATTTTGGCCATGTTTCCAAAAGTATTGATTCTTTGTCTCCAAACGTGGTCGTATACAGATACTCGCTGGTAAACGGCGAAAACGGATGTATCAAAATGTCTAGCGTTTTCAATGATTCGGCGATAATTGCATAGATAACATCCCTTCTATTCTTTTTAGTTTCATCATCATTCCAAAGTTCTTGCTTTGTGATTGGAATGTAAATTTGGCTTAGCGAATTAATCAGAAAATCTTCTATGTATCTTGCTGATTGTTGAAACTTACAGTTGTTATTTGATTTTGTGGCATCATCAATTAGTTATTGAAGTTTTTATAGTAACCAGTTGTCCGGCGAGGTAAACATATCATTCTCCTTTT